>CAJWWA010000361.1 GCA_913048495.1 uncultured Halieaceae bacterium | reverse complement strand
AGCGACTTCGGAAACTACAACACGGGGACCGCGGACGGCCCCCCGGGAAGCGGGATCAGCTGATCCCCAGGGCCTCGAAGACCCGGTCGCGGATGGCCTCCACGGAGCCCACGCCCTCGATGCGATGGCAGGCCGGGGCGCGCTCGCCCTGCATATCGCGGTAGAAAGCGACCAGGGGGCTGGTCTGCTCGTGGTAGACCGCCAGGCGCTTGCGCACCGTTTCCTCCCGGTCGTCGTCGCGCTGCACCAGCGGCTCGCCGGTGGCGTCGTCGACACCGGGTTCCTTCGGCGGGTTGTGCTCCACGTGGTAGACCCGCCCGGAGGCCGGGTGCACGCGGCGCCCGGACAGGCGCCCGACGATCTCCTCGTCGTCCACGGCGATCTCCAGCACGTGGTCCAGGTCGACACCGGCGTCGACCATGGCCTGCGCCTGGGGAATGGTCCGCGGGAAGCCGTCGAAGAGGAATCCGCGCTCGCAGTCGGGCTGCGCGATACGCTCGTTGACCAGGCCGATGATGATGTCGTCCGATACCAGGCCCCCGGCGTCCATGACCGCCTTCGCGGCGAGGCCGAGCTCGGTTTCGGCCTTCACCGCCGCGCGCAGCATGTCGCCGGTGGAGATCTGGGGAATCCCGAGTCGCTCGGTAATGAACTTCGCTTGCGTTCCCTTGCCGGCGCCGGGAGCACCCAGGAGTATCAGACGCATACGCATTCCTCGTCGTTGCAGTCGCGGGGAAGACGCGGCGGTAGCTGCAGCGCACCGACCCCGTCCGGAAGGGGCACAACCTTACACAGCGGCTCAGACCGGCACAAGAGCGGACCTACCCGCCTTTGGTCGAAGCCAGGGCGGCCTTGGCCGCCGCCCAGCGCTGTTCCAGGGCCTGCGCATCGAGCTCCTCGAGTCGCCGGCCCTCCGCCTGCACGGCGTC
Organism: uncultured Halieaceae bacterium; assembly: GCA_913048495.1. GTDB lineage: Bacteria > Pseudomonadota > Gammaproteobacteria > Pseudomonadales > Halieaceae > Pseudohaliea. The sequence goes on along the minus strand of CAJWWA010000361.1, from coordinate 2,015 downwards.
CTCCATCGCGCCGAAACGCGCCTCGAACTTGGCGTTCGCCCCGCGCAGCGCCGTCTCGCTGTCCACCTTGAGCTGGCGGGCGAGGTTCACGCAGGTGAACAGCAGGTCGCCGAGTTCCTCGCTGATCGCCGCTTCCTCCCCGGCCGCGACCGCCGCCCGCAGCTCGGCGAGCTCCTCGTCGAGCTTCTCGAACACCCCCGCCGGGCCCTCCCAGTCGAAGCCGACGCGGGCGGCGCGCTTCTGCAGTTTCTGCGCCCGCGGCAGGGCCGGAAGGGCCGTGGGCACATCGGCCAGCGCGTGGGCCTGGTCCCGGGCCAGCCGCTCCTCGGCCTTGATCGCCTCCCACTGCTCTTTGACCTGCTGCTCATCGAGGTCGCCGCGGACGACCCCCTCGATGTCGCCATCGGCGAAGACGTGCGGGTGCCGGCGCACGAGCTTGTCGGCCAGCGTGTGCACGATGCCCGGGAAGTCGAACAGCCCGGCCTCGCGGCCGAGCTGGCTGTAGAACACCACCTGGAACAGCACGTCGCCGAGCTCTTCGGCCACGTGGTCGAAGTCGCCGTGCTCGATGGCCTCGGCGAGCTCGTAGCACTCCTCGATGGTGGAGGGGACGATGCTGGCAAAATCCTGTTTCAGGTCCCAGGGACAGCCCGTTTCCGGGTCCCGGAGCCGTTGCATGATGCGCAGCAGGTCGTCGAGGCCGTAGCGGTCTTGGGGCACGGGGCGCTCCTTCAGCGGTCCAGGCGGGCGGCGGAGATGACGTTCTTCAGACGGTTCAGCCGCTCGAGCAGCTTGGCGAGGGAGCCGAGGTCGCTGATCTCGACCGTCAGCTGCATCGTCGCCGTGTGCGTATTCTTGTTCGAGAGCGTGTTGATGGCGAGCACGTTGATACGCGCGTTCGCGAACAGCGCGGTGACGTCGCGGAGCAGGCCCTGGCGGTCGTAGGCCTCGATGGCCAGGTCGACCTCAAAGCGGTCGCCCTCGGCGGCGCCCCAGTCGACATCGATGATGCGCTGCGGCGCCTCCTCCTGGAACTGCATGACCCGCTGGCAGTCCGCCCGGTGCACGCTCACCCCGCGCCCCTGGGTGATGTAGCCCACGATGCGGTCGCCGGGCAGCGGCTTGCAGCAGCCGGCCATGTGCGTGAGCAGGTTGCCGACACCCTGCACCTCGACCTTGCCGCCGCGGCCCCGGCGCCGTCCCGGCGCCGTCGCCACGCGCAGCTTCGGCTGCGGCCGGTCGCCGACCAGGTCCTGCGCGGCGTTCACCACCGTCGAGGACGACAGGTCGCCGGCGCCCACGGCGGCGTACATGTCCTCGACGGTCGGCTGCTGCACCTTCGCGGCGATGCGCTTGTAGTCGACGCTGGTCAGGGCCATGCGGCGGAACTCCCGCTCCAGCAGCTGGCGGCCGGCGTCGATGTTCTCCTCCCGCGCCTGGCTCTTGAACCACTGCTGCACCTTGGCCCGCGCCCGGCTGGTGCGCAGGTAGCCGAGCCCCGGCTGCAGCCAGTCCCGGCGCGGCTGGTCCTGGCGCCCGGTGAGAATCTCGACGCGCTCGCCGGTCTGCAGGGCGTAGGTCAGCGGCACGATCTGGCCGTTGACCTTGGCGCCGCGGCAGCGATGACCGACCTCGGTGTGCACGTGGTAGGCAAAATCAAGGGGCGTGGCGCCGGCGGCGAGGCTGACCACATCGCCCTTGGGCGTGAACACGTACACGCGGTCCTGGGTGATGTCGGCGCGCAGCTCCTCGGCGATGCCCTCGGCGTCGCCCTCCTCGTGCCAGTCGAGCACCTGCCGGAGCCAGGCGATCTTCTCGTCGTAGCTGCTGCCGAGGCGCCCGTCGGGGTCCGAGCCCTTGTAGCGCCAGTGCGCGCAGACGCCGAGCTCCGCCTCCTCGTGCATCTGGAAGGTGCGGATCTGTACCTCGATGTTCCAATGACAGACATCACCTTCCACTACAATGCAAGTACGGCAACCACGACTGCCATTGGCAACGTGAACGGCCAAATTACA
>CAJWWA010000360.1 GCA_913048495.1 uncultured Halieaceae bacterium | reverse complement strand
GCCTGCCGGCAGAGACGGGAGCATTGGCGTGACGTCCTCACTGCGAGATCTCAAGGTCTACACCACCTACCCGCACCGCTGCAGTTACCTGGAGCAGGAGGAGGCGACCACCCTGTTCATCGACCCGCGCCAGCCGGTCGACCAGGTGCTTTACACCAACCTCTCGCTGCTCGGCTTCCGCCGCTCCGGCAACCACATCTACCGGCCGCACTGCGCGCACTGCAACGCCTGTATCCCGGCGCGGATTCCGGTCGCGCAGTTCCAGCCGAACCGCAGCCAGCGGCGCAGCTGGCGGCGCAATAGCGACCTCTCGGTGCGCGAGGCCGGGCATATCCGCGACGACGAGTGTTACGGCCTCTACGAACGCTACATCCGCGAGCGCCACGCCGACGGCGACATGTTCCCGCCGGACCGGGAACAGTACGAGTCTTTCCTCAGCAATGCCTGGGATTGCACCCGCTACTACCAGTTCCGGGAGAATGACCGGCTCCTCGCCGTGGCCGTGGTGGACGAGATGCTGGACGGCCTGTCGGCGATCTACACCTTCTTCGATCCCGACGCCGCCGACCGGGGCCTCGGCCGCTACGCCATCCTCTGGCAGATCGAGACCGCCCGCGAACGCGACCTGCCGCACGTCTACCTGGGCTACTGGATCCGCAACTGCCGCAAGATGGCCTACAAGGCCGAGTACCGGCCCCTGGAACTCTACCGGGAAAACCGCTGGCAGGCCGTGGACCCGGGCGAGGCAGACGAGCTGTTCTGAGCGCCGCAGCCGCGGCCTTATCCCCCTTCCTTGACCCACTCGCGCCCCGTTTCGGGCTGGTGGCATCCCGGCGAGCTTTCCGGCAAAATGCGCGCTCGTCGTTTCAGGACCCCGGGGTCATATGGCAAAGGAAGACCAGATCGAGATGGAAGGGGAAGTCATCGACACCCTTCCCAACACCACCTTTCGCGTCAAGCTGGAGAACGGCCACGTCGTCACCGCGCACATCTCCGGCAAAATGCGCAAGAACTACATCCGTATCCTCACCGGTGACAAGGTCCGCGTCGAGCTGACGCCCTACGACCTCACCAAGGGCCGGATCACCTACCGCGAGCGCTGAGGCGCGCGCTCAGCCCTCCTCGGCGAGCGCGGCCTCCTCTTCTTCCACCCGCACTTCCAGCGCGTCCTCGGCCCTGTTCAGGCGCACGTAGGCGGTGCCGCCCGTGGCCAGGGGCCCGAAGAGCACGAGGTCTGCCAGCGGCTTCTTGATGTGCTCCTGGATGACCCGCTCCATGGGACGGGCGCCCATGTTCCGGTCGTAGCCTTTCTCCACCAGCCACAGCCGTGCATCCTCGTCGACGTCGAGCAGTACCCGCTTCTCGTCGAGCTGCCCCTGCAGTTCCGACAGGAACTTGTCGACCACCGTGAGGATGACGTCCTCCCCCAGCGGCTCGAACTGCACGATGCTGTCGAGGCGGTTGCGGAACTCCGGCGTGAACAGCTTGTTGATCGCCTCGAGGGCGTCGGTGCTGTGGTCCTGGGTGGTGAAGCCGATGGTCCGCCGGCTGACGTTCTCGGCGCCGGCGTTGGTGGTCATCACGAGGATCACGTTGCGGAAGTCGGCCTTGCGGCCGTTGTTGTCCGTGAGCGTGCCGTGGTCCATGACCTGCAGCAGCAGGTTGAACACCTCCGGGTGGGCCTTCTCGATCTCGTCGAGGAGCACCACCGCGTGCGGGTGCTTGGTCACCGCCTCGGTGAGCAGCCCGCCCTGGTCGAAGCCCACGTAGCCCGGCGGTGCACCGATAAGCCTGGACACGGTGTGCCGCTCCATGTATTCCGACATGTCGAAGCGGATCAGCTCGAGGCCGAGGATCTTCGCGAGCTGCCTGGTCACCTCGGTCTTGCCCACCCCGGTGGGGCCGGCGAGGAGGAAGGAGCCGATCGGCTTGTCGCCGCCGCGCAGCCCGGCCCGCGCCATCTTGATCGAGGTGGACAGGGCGGTGACCGCCTTGTCCTGCCCGAACACGACCATGCGCAGGTTGCTCTCGAGCTTCTGCAGCACTTCCTTGTCGTTGCTGCTGACGGTCTTCGGGGGGATGCGGGCGATCTTCGCCACCACCGCCTCGACATCGCTCTTGCCGACGACCTTCTTGCGCTTCGACGGCGGCTGCAGCTGCTGGTAGGCACCGGCCTCGTCGATCACGTCGATGGCCTTGTCCGGCAGGTGCCGGTCGGTGATGTACCGGTCTGCCAGCTCTGCGGCTACCCGCAACGCCTTGTCGGTGTACTTGAGATCGTGATGTTTCTCGAAGTTTGGCTTGAGACCCTTGAGGATCTGGTAGGTGTCCTCAACGCTCGGCTCGTTGACATCAATTTTCTGGAAGCGACGCGCCAGGGCGCTGTCTTTCTCGAAAATACCGCGGAACTCCTGAAACGTGGTCGAACCAATGCAACGGAGTTCGCCTGAACTGAGCATAGGCTTAAGCAGGTTGGAGGCATCCATCACGCCGCCCGACGCAGATCCGGCACCGATGATGGTGTGGATCTCATCGATGAACAGAATGGCATGATTCTGCTTTTTCAGGTCACTCAGCAGACCTTTGAGGCGTTTTTCAAAATCGCCACGATACTTGGTACCGGCCAGTAACGCGCCCATATCCAGTGAGTAGACGACGGCATCCGAAATAATCTCCGGCACCTGCCCGTCCACAATCCGCTTGGCCAGACCTTCGGCAATGGCTGTCTTGCCAACGCCAGCCTCGCCCACCAGCAAGGGGTTGTTCTTGCGGCGGCGAACCAGAATCTGTACCACCCGCTCAACCTCATGCTCACGGCCAATCAGCGGATCAATACGACCCTGCCGTGCCTGTTCGTTGAGGTTAGTGGCGTAGCTCTCCAGCGGACGGGAATGACCGCCCTCTTCCGCTGCTTCGTCCTGGGCAGCGTGATCCGCGCCTTCCTGGTCCTCTGCTCCCTGAACCCGGGA
>CAJWWA010000359.1 GCA_913048495.1 uncultured Halieaceae bacterium | reverse complement strand
CGAGTTCGACGCCCTGCCCGGGCTCTCGCAGGCCGCGGTGCCGGAGCGCACGCCGCTCGAAGAAGGCGCACCGGGGCATGGCTGCGGGCACAACGTCTTCGGCGCCGCCTCCCTGGGCGCGGCCATCGCGATCAAGGAACTGATTGCCGCTGGCGAGCTGGAAGGAACGATCCGCTACTACGGCACGCCGGCCGAGGAGAAGTTCTTCGGCAAACTGTGGATGATCCGCGACGGCGCCTTCGACGGCGTCGACGTGATGATGGACTGGCACCCGGGCGACGAGATCGAGGCCTCGGTGCAGAGCAGCCAGGCGCTGGTCGACTTCCTCGTCGAGTTCGACGGACAGGCCGCCCATGCCGCGGCGGACCCCTGGAACGGCCGTTCCGCCGGCGACGCCCTCGAACTCTACACCACCGGCATCAACTACTACCGGGAGCACGTTAAGCCCACGGTACGCATCCACTATCACATCATGGACGCCGGCAAGGTGGTCAACGTGGTGCCGGACTACGCCAAGCTCTGGGTCCGCGTGCGCGACCGGGACCGGGCGGGCATGGACCCGGTCTACAAGCGGGTGCAGGCCATGGCCGAGGGTGCCGCGATCATGGCCAATGTCGACCACAAGGTCACGCTGATCTCCGGCGTGCACGAGATCCTCCCCAACCGCACCGGCGGTGCCGCCCTGCAGGCGAACCTCGAGGCGCTCGGCGGTATCAGCTATACCGACGAGGAAGAGGCGTTCGCGAAGGACATCCAGGCCGCCACCGGCAAACCCACCGTCGGCATGGACGGCGAGGTGCGGCCGCTGCGCGAGACGCAGGAAAACCCCGAAGGCGGCTCCACGGATGTGGGCGACGTCAGCTACAACGTGCCGACCATCAGCCTGTCCGCGCCGATCGCGGGCAAAGACGTTCCCTGGCATTCCTGGGCCGTGGTCGCCTCCGGCGGCATGTCCATCGGCCACAAGGGTTTGGTCTATGCCTCCAAGGCGCTGGCCATGACCATGGTCGACCTCTACGAAAACCCGGACCTCGTCGAGGCCATCAAGGCCGAGTTCCGCGAGCGCAAGGGTGACTACGTCTACGAGGGCATCGTCCCGCCGGGGCCGCCGCCGCTCGACTTCGAGCAGTGAGTGGCGCCGGGTGAGTGACCCCGGGACAGGCGAGCCTCCCGGTGGCCCCGCAGTCAACTGGCGGCTCTTTGCGCTGACGGCGGGCTTCATAGCGGCCTTCTGCGGCCTCGCCATCTTCAGCGCCGGGACGCTGAACCAGCTCGTGGATGCCAGCTTCGCCTGGTCGGCGCGCTTCTTCGGCCTTTACTGGCAGCTGCTGCTGCTCGCGACCTTCTTCGCAGGGCTGCTCATTGCCCTGCTTCCGGGAGGCCGCAGCGTGCTCGGCGGCCGATCAACCCCGGAGTTCAGCCTGTTCCAGTGGGGCTCGATGATCATGTGCACGCTGCTGGCCGGCGGTGGCGTGTTCTGGGCGGCCGGCGAGCCCCTCGCCCATTTCGTCGACGTGCCGCCGGCGTTCCCGGGCGTGGAGGCCACGACCCGGGAAGCCGTGCCCTACGCCCTCGCCCAGTCCTTCCTGCACTGGGGCTTCCTCGCCTGGGCGATTCTCGGCAGCCTGACGGCGGTGATGCTCATGCACTACCACTACGATGAAGGGCTGCCGCTGGCGCCGCGGACGCTGCTCTATCCCGTGTTCGGCCGGCACGCCATCGACGGGCCCGTCGGCGACCTCGCCGATGCGGTCTGCATCATCGCCGTGGTCGCGGGCACCGTGGGCCCCATCGGCTTTCTCGGTCTGCAGGTGAGCTACGGCCTCGAGGCGCTGTTCGGCATTCCCGACCGCTTCCTGACCCAGGCGGCCGTGATCGCTGTGCTGATGGTGGTCTACCTCATCTCGGCGGTGAGCGGCATCAGCCGCGGCATCCAGTTCCTCAGCCGCGTAAACATGGTGCTCGGCGGGATCCTGCTGGTATTCATTCTCGCAGCAGGGCCCTCCCGCTTTATCGTCAGCAGCTTCTTCTCGGGGCTGGGCACGCACCTCGCCAACTTCTTCGACCTGGCCCTCTATCGGGGAGACGCCGGAGTCTTCGGCCCTGCCGGCTGGCTGGGCTGGTGGACCGTGTTCTTCTGGGGTTGGTTCATCGGCTACGGGCCGCTCATGGCGATCTTCATCGCGCGGGTGAGCCGGGGCCGCTCGATCCGCGCCATCGTGGTCATGCTCTCCCTGGCCGCGCCGCTCATCACCATGGGCTGGTTCACGATCCTCGGCGGCGCCGGACTCGGGCTGGAGCTGGCGGACCCCGGGGTCATCTCTGAACCCATGGCCGGGCTCAACCTGCCGGCGGCGCTGCTGGCAGTCACCCAGGCCATGCCGCTCGGCTTCGTGGTGTCGCTGCTGTTCCTGCTGCTGACGACGATCTTCGTCGCCACCACCGGCGACTCCATGACCTACAGCCTGTCCGTGTCCCTGTCGCGCAGCGACCGGCCGTCGACGGCGATGCGGGTCTTCTGGGGCGGGGCCATGGGCGCCATGGCGCTGGTGCTGGTTTCCCTCGGGTCCGGCGGCATCGGCAAGCTGCAGAGCTTCATCGTGGTGACGGCGGTCCCCGTGTCACTGGTGCTCCTGCCGTCGCTCTGGGACGCGGTGCGCATCACCCTGGCGCGGAGCCCGGCGCGCTGAGGCGGCCCCGGCTCACAGTTGCGGGGCCAGCCACTCGGCGTAGGCGAAGACCAGCAGGCCGACGAACAGCCAGAGGCTGAGGGCGAGCGCTGCGGCGGCGAGCCAGCGCATCAATTCCCTTCAGCAGTCACCGCCGGGGGAAGCTGGCAGCTGCCGCGGTAGTCGGCGCTGCCGTTACCGTCCGCGTCCATGCCCGTGCCCCTGATCACGAGCCAACAGCGGATGTTGCTGCCGTCCAGCGGCCGGGTGAGGCGAACGGCCCCTGTCGTTTCACCGGTCTGCAG
>CAJWWA010000358.1 GCA_913048495.1 uncultured Halieaceae bacterium | reverse complement strand
GCCGCGCCGCTGGTGGCCGGTCTCTTCGCCCCGGGCTTCCTCGACCAGCCGGCCAAGTTCGCCCTCACGGCGGACCTCATCCGGGTCACCTTTCCCTACCTGCTGCTCATTTCCCTGACCGGCCTCTGCGGCGCCGTGCTGAACAGCTACGGCCGCTTCGCCGTGCCGGCGGTGACGCCGGTATTCCTCAACCTGTCGCTCATCGCTGCCGCGACCGTGGCCGCGCCCTGGTTCGAAGAGCCCGCCTTCGCGCTCGCCTGGGGGGTGTTCACGGCAGGGGTGGTGCAGCTGCTGTTCCAGCTGCCGTTCCTCCGCCGCCTGGAGCTTGTGCCACGGCCGCGCTGGGATACGGCGCACCCCGGGGTCCGGCAGATTCTCAAGCTCATGGTGCCGGCGCTCTTCGGTGTGTCCGTGAGCCAGGTGAACCTGCTGCTGGACACGGTGCTCGCCTCGTTCCTGCCCACGGGGAGCGTGTCCTGGCTCTATTATTCGGACCGGCTGGCAGAACTGCCCCTCGGGGTCTTCGGCATCGCCATCGCCACCGTGATCCTGCCCAGCCTGTCGGCGGACCGGGCCGCAGCCCGGGAGGAGCGCTTCACGCCGACTCTCGACTGGGCGGTGCGCACCGTGCTCCTCGTGGCAGTGCCGGCCACGGCGGCCCTGCTGGTGCTGGCTGAGCCGATTCTCATCACCCTGTTTCAATATGGCGAGCTGTCGCCCCGGGACGTGGCGATGGCCGGGTACAGCCTGCGGGCCTACGCCCTCGGCATCTGCGCCTTCATGCTGATCAAGGTGCTCGCGCCGGGCTTTTATGCGCGCCAGGACATGGTGACGCCGGTACGCATCGGCATCCGCGCCATGGTGGCGAACATGGTGCTGAATATCGCGTTCGTGGTGCCGCTCATGGTCTACCTGGACCTGGGCCATGTCGGCCTGGCCCTGGCCACCAGCGTCGCCGCCTACCTGAATGCCGGTCTCCTCTGGCGCGGGCTGCGCCGGGAGGGCATCTACCGCTTCGATCCGGCGTGGCGGGTCTTCCTGCCGCGGCTCCTGGCCGCGACCGCGGTCATGGTCGGTCTCGTGCTCTGGCTGAGCCCCGGCGCGCAGGCCTGGCTCGCCTGGGGCTGGCAGCGGCGGGCGCTGGAGCTCGCACAGCTGGTCACCGTGGGCGGCGGCGCCTACGTGGCCATCCTCGCCGCCGCCGGCGTCCGCCTCCGCGACCTGCGCAGCCCTCCCTAGCCGCCGGCGGTCGGCACGAGTCGTGCCTCCTACAGTGAGCGCCGTGACCCGCCGATGGCCATTCGCTATACTGCGGGGCTTGTTTCAGGACGGTCCCCGGCTACCCCATGGAGCTCATCCGAGGCCTGCATAACCTGCAGCCCCGCCATCGCGGCTGCGTCGCCACTATCGGCGCCTTCGACGGTGTGCACCGGGGCCACCAGGCAGTGCTGGGCCGGGTGCTCCGCGAGGCGCGGGCCCTGGGGCTGCCGGCCGTGGTGATCGTCTTCGAGCCCCTGCCGCGGGAGTACCTGCACCCGGAGAAGGCGCCGGCGCGGCTCATGGACTTCCGCGAGAAGTTCCAGGCGCTGGCCGCCCTCGGCGTGGACCGGCTGCTGCGCATCCGTTTCGATGAGAGTCTGCGCACCATGTCTGCCGCCGCCTTCGTGGAGCGGATTTTTGTCGACGGCCTCGGCGTGAAACGCCTGGTGCTCGGCGACGATTTCCGCTTCGGCCGCGGCCGCGAGGGAGACTACGACTTTCTCCGGGAACAGGGCGAGCGCCACGGCTTCGGTACGCTGTCCACGGACACGCTGGCGCTGGACGGCGACCGGGTCAGCTCGACCCGGGTTCGCGAGGCGCTGGCGGACGGCGACCTGGAGCTCGCGGCCGAACTGCTCGGCCGGCCCTACGTGATCACGGGCCGGGTGGTGCAGGGCCGCCAGCTCGGCCGCAAGCTCGGCGCGCCGACGGCGAACGTCGAGCTGAACCGGCTGAAGGCACCGCTCTCCGGTGTGTTCACGGTGCGGGTGAACGGCGGCGGCCTGTTCGAGGCGCCCGGGGTCGCCAACGTCGGCACGCGGCCGACGGTGAATGACGACAGCCGGGCCAACCTGGAGGTGCACCTGCTCGAGGGCGAGCCGCAGCTGTACGGCCGGCGCATCGACGTGCAGTTCCTGCACCGGCTGCGGCCGGAGCTCAAATTCGACACCCTGGAGGACCTCAAGGAGGCCATTCAAGGGGATTTCGCGGCAGCCAGGGCGTGGTTTGCCGCCCGGACCATGGATCGCTACGACGCATGACTGACTACAAAGCCACCCTCAACCTGCCGCAGACGGCCTTCCCCATGAAGGCCAGCCTGGCCCAGCGCGAGCCCGAGCGGCTGAAGCAGTGGCAGGCCATGGACCTCTACGGCCGCATCCGCGAGGCCTTTGCCGGCAGGCCGAAGTTCATCCTCCACGACGGCCCGCCCTACGCCAATGGCGAGCTGCACGTGGGCCACGCGGTGAACAAGATCCTCAAGGATATGATCGTGAAGTCCCGCACCCTGGCGGGCTTCGACGCGCCCTACGTGCCCGGCTGGGACTGCCACGGCCTGCCTATCGAGCTCAACGTCGAGAAGAAGGTCGGCAAGCCCGGGCACAAGGTGAGCGCCGCGGAGTTCCGCGAGCGCTGCCGCGCCTACGCGCGCCAGCAGATCGACGGCCAGCGCGCGGACTTCGTGCGCATGGGCGTGATCGGCGACTGGGACAACCCCTACCTGACCATGAACTTCGCCTTCGAGGCGGACATCATCCGCACCCTCGGACAGCTGATCGACAACGGCCACCTGCACAAGGGCTTCAAGCCCGTGCACTGGTGTTTGGACTGTGGCTCAGCATTGGCGGAGGCTGAGGTGGAGTACGCCGACAAGCAATCCTCTGCGGTCGACGTCGCATTCCCCTTTGTTGATCGTGCAGAGGCCGCGTTGCGGCTGGGG
>CAJWWA010000357.1 GCA_913048495.1 uncultured Halieaceae bacterium | reverse complement strand
CGGGTATCGATGCCCCCTCGAAGTTGCCGAGGAACGGCGGGTCGCCGGTCACGTCGCCCGACGAGTTCCGGGCTGCGGTGAGCCGCGCCCGTGAAGATGGCCGAACGGCCGTTCTGCTCCTGGTCGAGACGCGTGGCGGCCAACGCTATGTCGCGCTCGAGCTGGATGAAGAAGACGAATAGGAGAGACCGGGGTGCGCATCCTGATAGTCGAAGACGATCGCGAGGCCGCGAGCTATATCCGCAAGGGCCTGCGCGAGAGCGGCCATGTGGCCGACCACGCCGGTGACGGCGAAGAGGGCCTGGAAATGGCCCGCGCCGCGGACTACGACGTGCTCGTCGTCGACCGCATGATGCCGCGCATGGACGGCCTGTCCATGGTGGAGACCCTGCGCGGGGAACTGCTCGGCGGCTGGATTGAAGCCAGCGGCCCCCTGGCCTTCGACCCGCAGCCGGCCTGGGACCTGCGTATCGAGGCCGGCGATCTCGATCCGGCGTCCTTCCTGCCCGCGCTGTCGGGCCCCGTGGAGGCCGCCCTGGGCACGCGCGGCCGGCTCGACCCGGAGGACGGGCTCTCCGCCGGGCTTCGCCTCGACGCGCTGCGCGCCACCGCGGCCGGCTTCCCCGTCGCGCTGGCGGGCGACCTGCAGCTGGACGGCGAGGTGCTGCAGGTTGCCGGTGTATCCCTTCGCAGCGGCACGGCCGCGTTCGATGCCGAGGGCAGCCTGTCCGCCGAGCACCTCGACCTGGACTGGACCCTGGCGCTCGCCGACGCGGGCGCGTTCCTGCCGGGCGCGACCGGGCGCATCGACGGCAGGGGCAGCCTGTCGGGCTCCCCCGAAGCACCGCGTGCCGTCGCGGCGGTGAAAGCGGCATCCCTCGGCATGGACGCGCTCGCAGTGGACAGCCTCGCCCTGGACCTGGAGGCGGGCCTCGAGGCGGATGCCCCGCTGATGCTGCGCCTCGCCGTTGCCGGGGTGAGCGAACAGGGCACGGCCCTGCTGGATACGCTGACCGTCGAGGCCGACGGCAGCAACGCAGATCATCGCCTGGCGATCGCCGCGCGCGCGTCGGCCGCACAGCTGAACGCCGAGCTGCAGGGCGGGCTGGCGATCGACACGACCAGCTGGGAGGGCCAGCTCCGAACGCTCCGGGCCGAGAGTGACGCCGCCGGGGCCTGGGACCTGGAGAGCCCCTCTCCCCTGCGCCTCGCGGCACAGGAGCTGCGGCTCGAAGCGGCCTGCCTGCAGCGCCGGGCGGGTACCGGCCGCGCCTGCCTCGATGGCGGCTGGCAGTCGCCGGGCGCGGGTACGCTCGCGCTCGAGCTCACCGCCCTGCCCGTCGAGGCGTTCCTGCCCACGCTGACCGGCGAGCTTTCCGGTAGCCTTCGCGCCGCGATCGAAGCCGGCGGCAGGCTCGCGGCCGACGGTGACTTCGCGCTGGGCGCCGGCGCCGTGCGCCTGCCCGAGGACCTCGACGCGGACCCCCTGCCCCACGGCGGCGGGCAGCTCTCGCTCGCCATCGGCGACGACGGCCTGCGCGCCGCGGCCGACTTTGCGGCGCCGGCAGACGGGCAGGTCGACGTGGCGCTGCGCCTGCCGCAACTGCGGGCCCTGCCGCTTGCGGACGACCAGCCGCTGGCGGGCCGTTTTCAGGCCACGCTCCCGGACCTGGCGATCCTCGCCGCCTTCGCCGAGCCAATCAGTGCCAGCGCAGGACGGCTCAGCGCAGACCTCGATCTCGCCGGCAGCCTCGCTGCGCCCCGGGTGAACGGCGAGCTGCGGCTCGCGGAGGGCGCCGCCACCCTGCCCGCTGCCGGCCTGGCGCTGACGGAGATCGAGCTGCGCCTGGCGCACGACGCAGACAACGCCGACCGGCTGGCCCTTACCGGCGGCCTCCGCTCCGGCGACGGCCGGCTGGAGATCGCGGGTTCCGTGGATCCCACCGACGGCGCGGCGCAAGTCCAGCTGCGCGGCGAGGGCCTCATGGCCTACAACACGGCCGATGCGCGCGTACTCGTTTCACCGGACCTGGCCATCGACTGGTCACCGGACCTGCTCCGCGTGCGCGGCCTGGTGACCGTCCCCCGCGCCGAGCTCACCCCGCGGCTGCAGCTGGGTGCCGCCACGACGGAGAGCCCGGCCGTCGGCGGCCAGCCCGGCGTCCTGGTCGGGCCGTCGCCGGATGTCGTGATCATCGGGGACGCGGCGCAGACCGAGGCGGCGCCTGCGGGCGTGGAAAGCCCGCTGCGCATCGACGCCGAGGTCGGCCTGGTGATGGGTCGCCACGTCACGGTCAACGCGCTGGGCCTGGTCACGCGCCTCGAGGGCGCGATCGGCTTCAACCTGCAGCCGGACCAGCGCGAGCTCCTGCCGATTGCCCGGGGCGGCATTTCCCTCGTCGATGGCACCTTCCGCTCCTTCGGCCAGGACCTCGACATCGAGACGGGCCAGGTGCTCTACGCCGGCGTTCCGGTAACGGAGCCGGAGATCTTCCTGCGCGCGGTGCGCTGGATCGACGCGGACCCGTCCGTGTCGGCTGTCGGCGTGCAGCTCTCCGGGCCGGCCACGGCGCCGGAGCTCGAGCTGTTCTCCCGCCCGCAGCTCGATACGGCGGAAATCCAGTCCTACCTGCTGACCGGCACCGGTACCGGCGAGAACAGCACCGTCCTCGCCATCGGCACGCAGCTGACGGAGCGGGTCTACGTGGGCTACGGCTACAACCTGCTCGAACAGACCAGCGAGTTCGACGCGCTGTTCACGATCACGCCGCGCTACGGGCTCGGCGCGGACGTCGGCGAGGCGGACAGCAACTTCAACCTGATGTTCACCTATGAGAACTAGCGTGCTGCGCCGCGCGCTGCCCGAGCTGGGGCTGTCGCACCCGAGCGCCTGGTACGGGCCGAGCACGCTCTACTTGGAGCTCGCCCGACAGGGGCGCATGGTGGCGTACGCGGCGCGAGAGCGAGCGGAAGCGACCGTCGAG
>CAJWWA010000356.1 GCA_913048495.1 uncultured Halieaceae bacterium | reverse complement strand
AACAAAACACGCGACGCGAAGATATAGTGGAGGGAGAAGAAGAATGCGAGAACGTCGTACCGACGCTTCGGGGTCGACGTGATATCACCGATATACCAAGCATCGACGGGAATTCGCATCTTCTTCGCGCGAGACTTCGCCTCCTCGAGCGCATCGGCGATACGGGCGAAATCCGCTTCACGGCCCGCTACCCGGACTCCGACATCCGCTACGAATCCAATGCCCGTCTCGACGCCTGGCTCGCGGGCGAAGAGGAGCCGGACCTGCTCGGGGGCATCGGTATCGAGCTCTACCCCCCGCCCATCGAGCCGCGCGCGAACGAGATCGTGCCCGGCGGCGCGGCCGAGCGCGCCGGTCTCGCGGTCGGTGACCTGGTGCTTAGCGCCGACGGCCAGCCGATGGCGCTCTGGGAGGACTGGGTGGCCTACGTGCGCGAGCGTCCGGGCCAGCCGATCGACCTGCGCGTGCGCCGCGAGGACGGCAGCGAGTTCGAGACCCGCATCGTGCCGGAGCCGACGACCACGGACGCCGGCGAGACCATCGGCCGCATCGGCATGGCCGTGGCGGTCCCGCCCATGCCCGACCACCTGCGCCGCGAGTTCGAGCGCGGTCCCATCGCGGCCCTCGGCGCCGGGATACAGCGCACCGGTGAGCTGGTGGCCTTCACCCTGGAGTCCGTGCGCAAGATGCTGCAGGGGCTCATCTCGCCGAAGAACTTGAGCGGCCCGATCACCATTGCTAAAGTGGCGACCACCTCAGCCAAGTCCGGCCTCGAATCCTATATCGGCTTTCTCGCCCTGCTCAGCGTGAGCCTCGGCGTGCTCAATCTTTTGCCGATTCCGGTGCTCGATGGCGGTCATCTGCTGTATTACACGGTAGAATTGGTGGCTGGACGACCGGTGCCTGAGCGCATCCAGGTGGTGGGTTACCAGGTCGGCCTCTTCCTGGTGATCAGCCTGATGGCGCTGGCACTGTATAACGATTTTGCGCGCCTTTAGCGGGAGGGCGCCGGCGCCGCGGGCGGCCGGTGCTGCGGGCGCGCTATGCTGATTGTTGGAAACGCATTGAAAACGCGACAGCTGACTTGCCGCAACTGGCTCCTTGCCCTGTGGCTCCTGGCCCCGCTGGCCTGGGCCCAGGGCTTCGTGGTCTCCGACATCCGGGTCGAGGGCCTGCAGCGCATCTCCGCCGGCAGCGTCTTCGCCGCCATGCCCATCGGTGTCGGCGACGTCGCCGACACGGGGAGCATCCAGGCCACGGCGCGAAACCTCTTCGCCACCGGCAATTTCGACGACATCCGCATCGGCCGTGACGGCAACGTCCTCGTCGTTGTCGTCGCCGAGCGGCCCAGCATCAGCGAGATCAATATCGAGGGGAACAAGGCCATCGAGACCGAGGCCCTCCTCGACGGCCTGAAGAGCGCCGGCCTGGCGGTCGGCCAGGTCTTCCAGCGCTCCACCCTCGAGGGCATGCAGCTCGAGCTGCAGCGCCAGTACGTGCAGCAGGGCCGCTACGACGCCAACATCGAGACCGAGGTGCTGCCCGAGCCGCGCAACCGGGTGTCGGTGAACATCGACGTCGACGAGGGTACGGTCGCCGCCATCAAGCACGTCAATATCGTCGGCAACACCGTGTTCGGCGACGAGGAACTGCAGGATGTCTTCGAGCTGAAGGAGACCGGCTGGCTGTCCTTTTTCACCAATGACGACAAGTACTCCAAGGAGAAGCTCACGGGCGACCTCGAGGCCCTGACTTCCTACTACATGGACCGCGGCTACCTGCAGTTCAGCATCGATTCCACGCAGGTCTCCGTGTCGCCCAACAAGGAAGAGGTGTTCATCACCGCCAACGTCACCGAGGGCGAGAAGTTCTCGGTCAATTCGGTGGGCCTGTCCGGGGACCTCGTGCTCGACGAGAGCGACCTCCGGCGCTTCATCCTGATTACCGAGGGGCAGACTTACTCGCAGCAGCTGGTCACCGCCAGCGAGGACTACATCACCCGCCGCCTCGGCAACGAGGGCTACAACTTCGCCAAGGTCACCGGCATCCCGGAGATCAACGAGGAAGACAACACCGTCGGCATCAAGTTCTTCATCGATCCGGGCAAGCGGACCTACGTGCGCCGCATCAGCTTCAAGGGCAACATGCGCACCGCCGACGACGTGCTGCGCCGCGAGATGCGCCAGATGGAGAGCGCGCCGGCCTCTGCCGCCGCTATCGAGCAGTCCCGCATCCGCCTGCAGCGCCTCGGCTTCTTCAGCAACGCGACGGTGGAGACCCCCGAGGTTCCGGGTCACGATGACCTCATCGACGTCGAGTTCGAGGTCGAGGAGCAGTCTTCCGGCAGTATCGGCGCCAGCCTCGGTTACGCCCAGGACGCCGGCGTCATCCTCGGCGTGAACCTGCAGCAGAACAACTTCCTCGGCAGCGGCAAGCGCGTGGGCATCGGCGTCAATTCCTCGCGCTTCCAGGACCAGGTCAACTTCAGCTACACCAACCCCTATTTCACCGAGGACGGCGTCAGCCGCGGTTTCAACGTCTACTACCGCTCGACGGACCTCAACGAGGTGAACGTCGCCAGCTACACGACCGACACCTACGGCGCCGGCCTCAACTTCGGCTACCCGATCAAGGAGACGGAGCGCCTGGGCTTCAGCTTCGGGGTGGAGAGCACGGAAATCACGGCCGGCCGCTTCGCGGTGCAGGAAATCCGCTCGAGCCCCTGGCTCATCGAGGGCATCGACAACTTCTACGAGAGCACCCGGCAGCCAGACGGTACCTTCCTCGCGCCGGAGGTGATCCGCCCGATCACGGAGCTCCCGGACAGCGCGCTGACCATGCCGTCCGAGCCCGGCTTCCTCGATGAGAACGGCGACGAGTTCCTGAACTGGACCATCACCACGAGCTGGACCCAGTCGACCCTGAACCGCGGCCAGCTGGCGCCGCGGGGGGCGTCCCAGTCCGTGGCCCTGGAAGTGGCCATGCCGCTGTCGGGGTCCTGCGAGGCGAGAATGCCATTATAAAGGGTGCGCTCGTAATAATCGGCA
>CAJWWA010000355.1 GCA_913048495.1 uncultured Halieaceae bacterium | reverse complement strand
GTGGGCATCCAGGCGGTCCAGCTCCTCCGCCACGTCACTTTTCTGGGCGAGGAGCACCATTTCCTGAGCCACCCGCTCCGGGTCCAGCTCCACCCTGGCCTTTTCGAAGCGCTCTCTCAGAGTCCGTTCCTGGGCGTCCAGCAGGGCCGGCATGCGGGCGCGGACACCGGCTACCAGACGGCGCATGGTGGCCAAGCGGTCTTCGAACAGCGGCCGCAACCGCTCTCCTTCCCGCTCCCGGACCACCACCAGTTCCGTCACCGTGGACTTGGCGTTGGTACCGGTAATGCCAATCACGGGCGCGGTGGCGGCACCCGCGAAGAGGTCGATATCGCCGCAGAGGGCGACGCCTTCGGCGGTGGCGCGCGCGAGCGGCGCGAGGTCCGGCGCCAGGCCCGGGCTGACCACGAGCTCGCTGGCGCCGTCGAGCACGCCCTGCGGCAGCTCGCCGGTGAACACGCTCACCTCGGGCATCTCCGCGCGCAGCGCTTCCAGCCCCGGGGGCTCGGGCCGCGTGTCGAGCACCACGAAGGGCTCGCCGCGGCGGTGCAGGAAGCGGGCGACGGACAGGCCGCTGGCGCCGAGGCCGACCACGGCGCGGTAGCGATTGCTGGCGATGAGTTCGCTGGCCATGGCTGTCGTCGCGCCCTCCCCCATCACCGCAGCTTCAGCGTTGCCAGGCCGAACAGCACCAGCATCACCGTGATAATCCAGAAGCGCACGATCACCCGCGGCTCCGGCCAGCCCTTCAGCTCGTAGTGGTGGTGGATCGGCGCCATGCGGAACAGGCGCTTGCCGGTGAGCTTGAAGGAGGCCACCTGCAGGATCACGGACACGGTCTCGAGGACGAAGATCCCGCCCATGATGAAGAACACGATCTCGTGGCGGGTGACCACGGCGACCACGCCCAGGGCCGCCCCCAGGGCCAGGGCTCCCACGTCCCCCATGAAGACCTGCGCCGGGTAGGTGTTGAACCAGAGGAAGCCGAGCCCGGCGCCGGCGATGGCGCCGCAGAACACCGACAGCTCGCCGCTGCCGGCGACGTAGGGAATGTGCAGGTAGTCGGCGAAATCGACGTGACCGGTGAGGTAGGCGATGAGGCCGAGCGCCGTACCCACGAGCACCGTGGGCAGGATGGCCAGGCCGTCGAGGCCGTCGGTGAGGTTGACCGCGTTCGAGGCGCCGACGATCACGAAATAGGTGAGCACCAGGAACACCGGGCCGAGTTCGAGCACCACGTCCTTGAGGAAGGGCACGTAGAGCTGCGTGGTCACCGGCGTGTCGAAAGCGGTATAAAGGTAGACGGCCGCGGCGAGGCCGGCGAGGGACTGCCAAAGGTACTTCCAGCGCGCCGGCAGTCCGCGGGAATCGCGCTCGACCACCTTGCGGTAGTCGTCGACCCAGCCCACGGCGCCGAAGGCACCGGTGACCAGTAGCGCGATCCAGACGTAGGGGTTGGTGAGGTCCGCCCAGAGCAGCGTGCTGATGGCGATGGCCACCAGGATCAGGGCCCCGCCCATGGTCGGCGTGCCGGACTTGCCGAGGTGCGTTTCCGGGCCGTCCGTGCGCACGGACTGGCCGATCTGGTACTGGTTCAGGCGCCGGATCATCGCCGGCCCCACCAGCAGGGAGATGACCAGCGCCGTGCCCGCGGCGAGGATGCCGCGCAGCGTCAGGTACTGGAACACCGAGAAGGCGGATTCGAAGCGGCTCAGGTAGTCGGCGAGGATCAGGAGCATGCGGCCTCCCCGGCGTCCGGCAGGAGCGCCTGCAGCACCCGCTCCATTCCCGCACCGCGGGACCCCTTGACCAGTACGGTCGAAGCCACCGCGGCCCAGTCGTCGGCCGCGGCCGCCGCCTGCTCCCGGGTCGCATACCAGTGGCCGCCGGGGCCGAAGGCCTCGAGGGCCGGCCGCACCGCGTCACCGACACCGACGAACACGTCGATGCCCCGCTCCCGGGCCCGCCGGCCCATCTCGGCGTGGAAACCGTCGGCGGCGTCGCCGAGTTCGAGCATCGCGCCGAGGGCGATCACCGTGGGCCCGCTGCAGCCGGCGAGCAGGTCGATGGCGGCGCGCACGGAACCGGGGCTCGCGTTGTAGCAGTCGTCGATAACGGTGAGGCCGCCGCGGCCCTGGTAGCGCCGGAGGCGGCCCTCGACGGCGCCGGCCCGGGACAGCCCCGCGGCGATCGCCGCGGGGTCGAGGCCGCAGGCATGTGCCACGGCCGCGGCTGCGAGGGCGTTGGCGACGTTGTGACCGCCGGGCAGGACCAGCTCCACGGCGGCCTCCCCCGCCGGCGTGTGCAGGGTGAAGGCGCTGCCGGCCTCGCCGCGGAGGGCGACGGCGCTGGCGCGGAACTGCGCATCGTCCGCCATGCCGAAGGCCAGCACCGTGGCGCCAGTGCGCGCGGCGCGGGCAGTCCACGCCTCGCGGTAGGACTGGTCGGCGTTCACCACCGCGAAGCCGTCCGCCGGCAGGCCGTCGAAGATCTCGCCCTTGCCCTCGGCCACGCCGTCGACGCTGCCGAAGAACTCGAGGTGCGCCTCCATGGCGTTGAGCAGCACGCTCACCGTCGGCCGCGCCAGCTCGCAGAGATAGGCGATATGGCCGATGCCGCGGGCACCGAGCTCTATCACGGCGAACGCGTGGGTCGGCGCCAGGCGCAGCAGCGACAGCGGCACGCCGAGCTCGTTGTTGAGGTTGCCTTCCGTGGCCAGCGTGGGCCCGTGCTCACCGAGCACCGCCGCGAGCATGCCCTTGACCGTGGTCTTGCCGCAGCTGCCGGTGATGCCCACCAGCGGCCCGGTGTACAGGTCGCGGTTGGCGCGCGCGAAACGCCCCAGCGCCCGGGCGACGTCGTCCACCAGCAGCTGCGGCAGCGGGTCGTCCACGGGGCGGCTGACCAGCGCCGCGGCGGCGCCGGCCTCCCGGGCCGCGGCGAGGAAGCCGTGGCCGTCGACGCGGCTGCCCGGCAGCGCGGCGAAGAGGTCGCCGGCGGCGACCGCGCGGCTGTCGATGGCGGCGCCGGTGACCGTGGCGTCGTCACCGAGCAGGC
>CAJWWA010000354.1 GCA_913048495.1 uncultured Halieaceae bacterium | reverse complement strand
CGGGGTGGTCGGGATAGCGCCGGCGCCAGTCCGCCTCTGCGCGCTCGCCGCGGGCGACCTCGAGCCGCGCCAGCCAGCCTCGCAGCGTGGGTGTGGCGCTGCCGCGCGCCGCGGCGAGCTCGCGCGCATCGAGGTACTGGAGATCCTGCCAGAGGGACCGCGCGAGGAGGTCCCGGGCCGGGTCGCCGGCCGGGTAGAGGGGCAGGGCCCGGTCCGCCAGCCGCGCGCTCGCCAGGTGGTCGCCGCGCAGCCGGGCCCCGCGGCGCTCGAGGGCGAGGCGCTGCCGGCGCAGGTCCGCCGAGGCCGCCGCCCAGGGCGCGGGCGCGAGCGCCTCCTCGAGGCCCGCCAGGTCGCCGCGCAGGTCCGCAATGCGCGCCGCGACCAGCGCCGAGTAGGCGCGGAACTCCGCCGGGGGCTCGCCGTCGCCGGCCGGGGTCGGCAGGGCCAGCTGCGCGGCCATCCAGTCGCCCCGGTCGAGCGCCGCCACGGCGGGCGCGAACAGGTCGGCGAGGGGGCTTTCATCACTGGCGGGCAGGGGTGTGAGCGGGGTTTCCACGCCCGGCTGCGGCAGCGGCCCGCTGCTGTCCGGGGGCGCGGCCGGCGGCTGGGTGCCGCACGCGGCCAGCACGAGAACCGGGGCCAGGCAGGCGGCGAGGGCGAGCCGTCGGGCTGCGGGGGAGATGTCTGCCGTCATGCTATCCTTCGCTCCGCCGGCGGTGGCCGGGCCCGGCGCCCCGTGCGCCGGCGCCGCGGGAACCCGCGTAAACCCGGCATTATAAGGAACACGGTGGCACATGGAATCGGGCCTGTACATCGTCGCCACGCCCATCGGCAACCTCGGCGACCTGAGCCCCCGGGCCCTGGCCGTGCTCGCCGGGGCGGACCTGGTCGCGGCGGAGGATACGCGTCATACCCGGCGCCTGTTTGCCCACCACGGCATCGACAGCCGCCTGACCGCCTACCACGAGCACAGCGACGCCGCGGCCGCGGAGCGGCTCTGCGACCGCGTCGCCGCGGGCGAGGCCGTCGCCCTCGTCTCCGATGCGGGCACGCCCCTGGTCTCGGATCCGGGCTACCGCCTCGTGCGCCTCGCCCAGGACCGCGGCCTGCCGGTGATCCCGGTCCCCGGTCCCTGCGCCGCGATCACCGCTCTCAGCGCCGCCGGCCTGCCCAGCGATCGCTTCCGCTTCGAGGGCTTCCTGCCGGCGAAGGCCGGCCCCCGGGCGGCCCGCCTCGCCGCGCTTGCGGACGAGCGCGCGACGCTGGTGTTCTACGAGGCGCCGCACCGCGTGCTCGAGACGCTGGAGGCGCTACTCGATGCCTTCGGCGGTGCGCGCGAGGCCGTCCTCGCCCGGGAACTCAGCAAGGCCTTCGAGACCATCCGGCGGGCGCCGCTGGGCGCGCTGCGCGACTTCGTGGCGGGCGACGCGGACCAGCGCCGCGGCGAGATCGTGCTCCTCGTCGCCGGCAGCGAGGCCGCCGAACCGGAGATCGACGCGGCCCTGGGCCAGCTCGCCCGCGAACTCGCCCGGGACCTGCCGGCGAAGCGGGTGGCGGCGCTGCTGTCCGATTTCAGCGGCGTGCGCAAGAACCAGCTCTACCGCTGGCTGCTCGAGCAGGGAAACTGACGCGGCAGGGCGAACGGTCGTGCGGCGGAGCGAGAGTGCTGATCGAGAGTGCTTGCGCGCCCCCGGGGCGAGGCGTAGGCTTGCCGCCGAGTCGGTCGGGCGATCGCTGCCCGGGTGCCAGTCATGGCGGCCGGGGGGAGGAAAGTCCGGGCTCCACAGGGCAGGGTGCCAGGTAACGCCTGGGGGGCGTGAGCCCACGGAAAGTGCAACAGAAAGGATACCGCCTCGCACTTCTTGTGCGCGGTAAGGGTGAAAAGGTGCGGTAAGAGCGCACCGCGCGCCTGGCAACAGGCGCGGCGATGGTAAACCCCACCTGGAGCAAGACCAAATAGGAATCCGTACGCTGCGGCCCGCAGTGGATTCGGGTAGGTCGCTAGAGGCAGGCGGCGACGCCTGTCATAGATGAATGATCGTCCTCGACAGAACCCGGCTTACAGACCGACTCTTTTTTCTTCCCCGCTGTTTTCCGGCGTCACGGCGCCTGCTCCCCCGCAGATAGACTTTGTTGCACTAAAAAATCCCGCACTTAAGCGAAAACAGCCTCAAAGTTAAAGTAGATACTCAGGAACCTGATTTAGCGGGCTGTTTTTCCATTTTATTTTCCTCCCCTGGCTTGCCGAAAAAGCCACCCTCCGCTGCCGCTTTCGGCGCTAATTTACTGAAATTCAAGCAGTTTTCGGGGCGCGAATGCCTTGACAGGGCGATTTCGCGGCACCTATAGTGTCGAGAAGTGGTGATAAGTGGGTAATGTTGGTGTTTTGTGGGAAAACACCAGCTTGGTGGGAGACCGCGGTGTTCCGAGGGGTACAGCACATCAGCATGGATGCGAAGGGGCGGCTTGCCGTTCCGGCGCGCCAGCGCGAGTCGCTGCACGAGACCTGTGAAGGCCGCGTCGTCGTCACGATCGATACCCAGGCCACCTGCCTCGTCATCTATCCGCTGCCCGAGTGGGAGCGCTTCGAGCGGGAAGTCCAGGCCCTGCCGGCCATGAAACCCGCCATCCGCCGCTTCCAGCGCCTCACCCTCGGCTATGCCTCCGACCTCGAGCTCGACGCCAATGGTCGCATGCTGCTGCCGCAGTCGCTGCGCGAGTACGCGCAGATGGACAAGAAGCTGGTGGTGGTGGGGCAGGGCAACAAGCTCGAGCTCTGGGCCGAGGACCTGTGGCTGGCGGAGCGCGACAAGGCCCTGATGGAATCCGGCGGCGACGGCGAGCTGCCGGAAGAACTCATGTCACTGACGCTGTAGGTGGCGCCCATGCACGAAACGGTCCTGTTGCGGGAGGCGGTGGAAGCACTGGTGACCGCGCGCGACGGCGTCTACGTGGACGGCACCTTCGGTCGCGGCGGGCACAGCCGGTTACTGCTTCAGCAGCTTGGGCCTGATGGCCTCTTGCTAGGGTTCGGCAAGGACCCATTAGCCATTGCTACGGGG
>CAJWWA010000353.1 GCA_913048495.1 uncultured Halieaceae bacterium | reverse complement strand
CCAAGGGGACATTTCTAGTTTGGAGAGAAGGGGACATTTCTACTTTGGGTTGACACCACCGCGAGCCGGCGCTGCCGGTATCGTCGGCAACCCCCCTGGCCGGGAATCGGTCATCGAATTGCAAAGGCGACAGCGGCAGGCGACACTTGTACCGACAAGCGCCAACGAAGCTGACCCGGAGACACCATGGCAAACGAGGGCTACCACGAACCGGTCGAGGAGCTGTCCGCGGAAACGCGCGACATGCACCGTGCGATCACTTCCCTGATGGAAGAACTGGAGGCGGTGGACTGGTACAACCAGCGCGTCGACGCCTGTAAGGACGAGGAGCTCAAGCGCATCCTCGAGCACAACCGCGACGAGGAAAAGGAGCACGCGGCCATGGTGCTGGAGTGGATCCGGCGCCGCGACCCGTCCTTCGACAGCGAACTCAAGGACTACCTGTTCACGGACAAGCCCATCGCGCACGGCTGACGCCGTAGCCGACGGAGCAACCAAGGTGGCGAAAGCACTGAACACCGTCGGCTGGCGGGAATGGCTGCGCTTTCCCTCGCTGGGCATCGACGCCATCAAGGCCAAGGTCGACACCGGCGCCCGCACCAGCTGCCTGCACGCCTTCGAGCTCGAACCCTTCGAGCGCGGCGGCGCCCCCTGGGTCGCCTTTGCCATGCACCCGTTCCAGCGCGACGAGACGACGGTGCTGCGCTGTGAGGCCCCGGTCGTGGACCAGCGCCGGGTGCGAGACTCAGGGGGCCATGCAGAGCAGCGTTATGTCATCGCCGTGCCCATCGGGCTCGGACCCCACACCTTCGACGCGGAAGTCACGCTGACCAGCCGCGATACCATGCTGTTCCGCTGCCTGCTCGGCCGCACCGCGCTGCGCGGCCGCTTCCTCGTCGACCCCGGTCGCTCCTACCTCATCGGCAAGGCACCCGGCGCGGGCGCAGCACCCCCGCAAGGAGGAACCAGAACATGATCATGAAAATCGGCATCCTGTCCCGGAACCGCCGGCTCTACAGCACCAGCCGGCTGGTGGAGGCTGCAACGGAGCGCGGCCACGAGGTCCACGTCCTCGACACCCTCAAGTGCTACATGGATATCAACTCGGCGAAGCCGATGATCTATTACAAGGGCGAACCGCTCGAGGGCTTCGACGCGGTGATCCCGCGCATCGGCGCCTCCATCACCGAGTACGGCACCGCGGTGATCCGCCAGTTCGAGATGATGGGCGTTTACTGTCTCACCGAGTCCATTCCCCTCGGCCGTTCCCGGGACAAGCTGCGGGCGCTGCAGCTCATGTCGCGCAAGGGCGTGGGCATGCCGGTCACGGGCTTTGCCCACGATGTCGAGAACGGCCGGCAGCTCATCAAGATGGTCGGCGGCACGCCGGTGGTCCTTAAGCTCCTCGAGGGCACGCAGGGTCGCGGGGTGGTGCTCGCCGAGACCTACAAGGCCGCGGAGTCGGTGATCGACGCCTTCATCGAGCTCGGGGCGGACTTCCTCGTGCAGGAGTTCATCAAGGAGGCCGGCGGTTCCGACGTGCGCGCCTTCGTCATCGGCCGCCGCGTGGTCGCCGCCATGGAGCGCAGCGCGGCGGAAGGCGAGTTCCGCTCCAACCTGCACCGGGGTGGCAGCGCCTCGGCGACCAAGCTCACACCGGAAGAGCGGCGCACGGCGGTCAAGGCGGCGCAGACCATGGGTCTGTCGGTCGCCGGTGTGGATATCCTCCGCTCTTCCCGCGGACCGCTGATCATGGAGGTAAACTCTTCCCCGGGCCTGCGCGGTATCGAGGAGGCCAGCGGCAAGGACATCGCCGGGCGCATCATCGCCTATGTCGAGGAAAACGCCCGTCCCACCAAGAGCGACAGCCGCCGGACCCGGGGCTGACGTGACCAGGGCGCGACGCGAACCCATCGTCATCGGCGGCGTCTCGGTCGCCCCGGGGCAGCACCGGACCGTCGACGTCCCCGTCTCGCCGCTGTACACCCACGATGACCTGTCGATCAGCGTCCAGGTCATTCACGGCAGCCAGCCCGGCCCCGTGGTCTTCATCTGCGCCGCGATCCACGGCGACGAGATCAACGGGGTCGAGATCATCCGCCGGCTCCTCAAGCACCGCTCCCTAAAGCACGTGCGCGGCACCCTGCTCGCCATCCCGATCGTCAACGTCTACGGTTTCCTCAACCACTCGCGCTACCTGCCCGATGGCCGCGACCTGAACCGCTCCTTCCCCGGTTCCGACGCCGGCTCCCTGGCCGCCCGCGTGGCCAATACCTTCCTGCAGGAGATCGTCCTCAAGTCGGACTTCGGCATCGACCTGCACACGGGCGCGCGGCACCGGGCCAACTACCCGCAGATCCGCGCCGACCTCGACATGGAGGGGGCCCGCGGCATGACCGAGGCCTTCGGCGTGCCCCTGGCGCTGGATTCGAAGATCCGCGACGGCTCCCTGCGCGAGGCGGCCGGGGATGCCGGCATCCCGGTCATCCTCTACGAGGCCGGGGAGGCCCTGCGCTTCGAGGAGATGTACATCCGCGCCGGCGTCAGCGGCATCGTCAACGTGCTGCGGCACCTGGGGGTGCTCCGGCGCAGCCGCCGCAAGTACCCGCTGCGCCCGCCGATCGTCAGCGACCAGTCGAGCTGGCTGCGCGCC
Organism: uncultured Halieaceae bacterium; assembly: GCA_913048495.1. Taxonomy (GTDB): domain Bacteria; phylum Pseudomonadota; class Gammaproteobacteria; order Pseudomonadales; family Halieaceae; genus Pseudohaliea. The sequence continues at coordinate 411 of CAJWWA010000353.1, read as the reverse complement.
CCGGAGAGCGGCATCCTCAGCACCCTGGTGCCGCTCGGCGCAAAGGTCGTGGCCGGGCAGACCATCGGCGTCGTCGCCGACCCCCTCGGCACGCGGGAAAGCCCCCTCGAAGCCACCCATGACGGCGTCGTCATCGGGCGCACCAACCTGCCCCTGGTCTACGAGGGCGACGCCGTGTTCCACATCGCCCGCTACGGCCGCCGCACGGATCTCGTCGAGCGCCACCTGGAAGAATTCCAGGAACACTATGAAAGCCAGGAGCCCTGACCGGGTGCTATACTGCGCGCGCTAAGCCCGCTTTCAGGGTGCTGGCCCGGACATCTCCCGTATGCGCAAGAACCTGATCATCGCCACGCTGATCGCCGTCGGCATATTGCTGTGGCTTCTTACCGGCGTCCTCGGCAGCGACGA
>CAJWWA010000352.1 GCA_913048495.1 uncultured Halieaceae bacterium | reverse complement strand
ATTTTTAAGGAGTTTCCGCCGTTTTTCTACCTACCTTCGTGCAAAATCCGGGCTAGCAGTGAGCCGGCAGGGTGAGCTCGGCGATGGCGGGGACCGTCGAGGGGCAGGTCAGCCGGTCATTGCCGGACAGGTCGAGACGCTCGAGGGCTTCCAGCGTGAACAGCGGTGCCGTATCCCTGATGCGATTGTCTGCCAGCAGCAGTATCTCGAGACCCGTCGCTGCGGCGAGGGGGGTCACATCCTCGATCGCGTTGCCGGAGAGGCGCACCCGCGTGAGTCCCGTGAACAGCTCCAGGCCGGCGAGGTCCCCGATGCCCGCCTGGCTGCAGTCGAGGAGGGTGAGCGCCCCGGCGCTGGCGATCTCGCCGTCGACGATGTGCTGGGTGACGCATTCGCGCAGGGCCTCGTCGTCCAGCGAGAAATCGCGGAACAGCGCCGGCGGCATGTAGAGCGTGCGGTCGTTGAAGGTGACCGCGTAGTCGGCGCATCCCGCCACCAGCAGGGCGTCGATCAGCGCGATAGAGAGGCCGGCAAACAGGGCGGCGCGCAGCCGGGCGGGGCGTTGCGGTCGCAAGGGTGGTGACCTCCGGGCTGCCGCGGGTCGTGGTAGCATAGCACGCGGTGCCGGCCGCAGCGGCGCCCTGCCAGGAGTACCGTTCCCGTGGAAGCCATCAGTCTCGCACAGCGAGGAAACCTGCAGAGCCTCGAGCGCACGCTGCGCCGCCAGTGGCGCCTCGGCCAGAATATCGTGCTCTGCTGGTCCCGCGACGAGAAGGGCATCCTGGTGATCCTCGTGCCGCATTACTTCCTCGGCAACTTCTGCGCGCCGGGCCGGGATGGCGAGGCGGCCGCGGCGGACAACGAAAGCTACATCCGCAGCCTGATTTCCGGGCGGCGGCGCAAGGCCAGGGAAGAGCTCTTCGCCATCGCGGAGCGGCTCGGCGCCGCCCCGACCTTCATCAAGCTCGACCTGCCGCTCGAGGACACGCCGCCGGTGATCAACGGCGTGGAGGAACTCATCCGCCGCTACGGCCTCAACTTCGTCGAGGCCCGCGGCGTGCTGCTGTTCGATATCTGTGACTTCTCGCTGCACACCCCCTTCGAGCAGGCCAGCCAGCTGAACAGCCTCTCGTACTCCATGAACTCGGTCTACAACAAGCTCTCGGCGCTCGGTCTCGAGATCCACTTCGCACGCACGACGACCGGGGACGGGTACTACGTCTGGAACCGCGATACGGGCCCCGAGGCGGACCAGCTGCTGTTCGATTTCCTCGTGCTGACCGTCCTCGACAACGCCCTGGCCCGGGCCGCCTCCCGCGGCAAGACCGTGCCGGTCATCCGCGCCGGTTTTCACTGCGGCAGTCACTACGAGCTGTACCAGGCCGAGGGCGTGAACCCGAGCGTGTTCAGCTATATCGTCGGCACGGTCACCATCGAGCTGGCCCGCATGCTCGAGATGGCGGAGCCCGGGCAGCTGCTGGTCGGCGACTTCACGGCCGGCGCGCCGGCCTTTGTCGCCGGGCGCAGCGAGGGCCTGGCCCGGGTGCGCGGCCTCAAGATGATGGACCAGTCGATCGACACCGTGAAATGCTGGCTGACCGACGGGGCGGAGGGCAATGAACCCCGGGCGCTGGCTTTCAGCGACAAGCACGGCCTCGCGCACCGCGCCTACAACCTCGAGCTCGCCGTGGACCTCGAGGGCGAACCGCTGCACCTGGGCCTGCGCCCCGGGGAACTGTGACCGGCACGCCGCGGCTCGCCGTCGCCGTCGGCGACGGCGGGGATCCCGCGCTGGCGCGCCGGCTCGCCGCCACGCTGGCGCTGCCGCTGCTGCCGGAACCGGGGGACGACCTGGATCTGCTATTGCTCGTGGATGCCGCCGGCCCGGCACTCCGGCCCCTGGGGCCGGGCGCCTCGGGCCCGGTGCGCTGCCGCTTCGATGACGGGGCGCTGCGCCACCGGCGCCGGGGCGGGCACAACGAGGCCATCGGCCGGGCCCTCGCGGTGGGCGGCGCGTCGCCGGCGCGCGTCATCGACGGCACCGGCGGTTTTGCCCGCGACGCTTTCGTGCTGGCGGATCTCGGTGCCGAGGACACGGTCTGCGAGCGGCAGCCGGTGCTCGCGGCGCTCCTCGCCGAGGCCATCGCCAGCGCCGCGGGGGGTGACGACCCCTGGCTGCGCGAGGTCGCCGGCCGCCTGCGGCTCGTGGCCGCGGACGTGCGCACCCTCCCCGTGGAGACGCTGGCGGCGGCCGATGCGATCTACCTCGACCCCATGTTCCCGGTTGCCGGCAAGCGCGCCGCCTCCGGCAAGGCGATGACCGTGCTGCAGCACCTGCTCGACGACGACGAGGCCGCCGCGGCGGCGCTGGTGGACTGGGCCCTGGCGCAGCCGGTGCGTCGCGTGGTGGTCAAGCGGCCGCGGCGTGCGCCGCCCCTCGGCGGCCGCCGCCCGTCGCACAGCCTGCCCGGGCGCGCGGTGCGCTTCGACGTCTATCCGAAACCCGAGCAACTCATTACATCAAGGGAGTAACGCCCATGGCTGCAGCCAAGCCCGACAACAAGCCCATCGCCCTGGTCACCGGTGCCTCCTCCGGCCTCGGCGAGGAGTTCCTGCGCCAGCTCGCACCGCGCTGCCGTCACCTCATTGCCGTGGCCCGGCGCGGCGACCGGCTCGAGGCGCTGGCGGCCGAGCTGGCGGACACGGTGACCGTGGAGCCGCTGGTGGCAGACCTCGCCACGGTGGAGGGCCAGGTACGCGTTGTGGAGGCCCTGCGCCAGCGCGGCCCGGTACAGCTGCTGGTGAACAACGCCGGCTTCGGCACCTTCGGCGCCTTCGCGGCGAGCGACATCGACCAGGAGCTCGCCATGGTGCGCGTGCACCAGGACGCGACGCTGCGCCTCACCCGGGCGGCGCTGCCCTTCATGCGCGAGGCCGGCGGCGGGCAGGTGATCAACGTCGCCTCCATCGGCGCCTTCCTGCCCATGCCCAGCACCGCGGTCTACGGGGCGACCAAGGCGTTCCTGAGCGCGTTCTCCCTCTCGCTGCAGGCCGAGGAGGAACGCCACGGCATCCGCGTGCAGG
>CAJWWA010000351.1 GCA_913048495.1 uncultured Halieaceae bacterium | reverse complement strand
AGTGTCACCGCGCCGCAGTGCTCCACCAGCGTGATGCCGCTGGCCGAGAGCAGCGCGCGGCAGGCGGCGGCGGGGTGCAGCCAGCCCGAGTGCGGCAGCCAGAGGCCGCTGGCCGCGGGCGTCACGCCGAGCCGTTCCGCGGCATCCGCCGGGTCCAGCAGCTCCGCGAGTTCGGGAACGGCCGCGAGTGCCGGCGCGAGCTGGTTGAGGCGCACCTTGGGCCCGGCCATCTGGAAGCAGCCGTTCAGCTCGCCGTCGGCGCCGGCGCGCAGCCGGCCCGCGTCGAACAGCCCCCGGTAGCAGCGGGCGGCATCGAGGTAGCCGAGCAGGGCAATGTCCGTGAGCGGTGCGTGGCGGTGCGACAGCCGCGTGAACAGCACGCCCTGGGCATTGCCCGAACCGCGGCCGGCCACTTCCCCGGCCTCGAGCACCGTGACCGCGACGCCGCGGCGGGCGAGGGCGGCGGCGGCACAGGCCCCGGCGATGCCGGCGCCGACAACGAGCGCGCTGGCAGGCAGCCCAGGCGCGTTGTCCGGCAGGTCCCAGGGCGTGCCGTCCGCCGCCGCGGCCGGCGGCGGGCTGTCGAGCCGCCCGTGCAGCGACTCGCGCTTGGCGCCGAAGCCATCGCGCTTGGCCATGGCGAAGCCGGCGGCGGCGAGGCCGCGGCGGACGTGACCGGCAGCGGTGAAAGTGGCAACCGTGGCACCGGGCCGGCTGAGGCGCGCGAGGTCCGGCCACAGCCCTTCCTGCCACAGCGCCGCGTTCCGCGCCGGGGCGAAGCCGTCCAGGTACCAGGCGTCGAACCAGCGGCGGCCGTGGCCGGCGAGGTCCGCGAGGGCCGTGGCGGCATCGCCCCAGTAGAGGTCCAGCACGATGCGGCCGTCGTCGAAGTGCAGCCGGTGCACGCCGGGCACCGGCGGCGGGTACTGGGCGGCCAGCGCCGCGGTCGGCGCCGCCAGGGACGGCGGCAGGGCGTCGGCGCAGCGCGCCAGGTCCTGCGCCCGCAGGGGCTCGGCCTCCACCGCCCAGTAGTGCAGCCGCAGCCCCGCCGGCGCCTCCCGCTGCAGCGCGGCGAGGGTCACCAGGAAGTTCAGGCCGGTGCCGAAGCCGAGTTCGCCGATGCGGAACACCGGGGCGTCGTGCTGTCGCCAGCGCTGCGGGAGCCCGTTGCCGGCGAGGAAGACGTGCCGGCTCTCCGCCGGGCCGTCCTCCGGTGAGAAATAGATGTCGCCGTAGCGGCGCGAGCGCGGCGCGCCGCCGGGCTCCCAGTCGAGCTCGGCGGTGGCCAGGGGGCGCCAGGGGGCTTGCTGTGGGTCCATCGGGGTCGCGGGCCGGCGGCGTGAGGGGCGCAAGGATAGCAGAGGCGGGCGCTGGCCATGGCCCGCCGCAGCGGTTAGACTCGCGCCTCTTCACACTGCAACGCTCACCACGACACAGCAACGCGACACGCGCGAGACCAGCATGGCCGGGACCCAGACGCACACGCTTCCCACGGACAAGTTCCTGACCCTGTCCGTGAACCTGCTGCACAAGGTATTCCTCGAGGCGACCCGCACGGAGGCCAAGAACCTCTACCGCGAGATCAGCGACGGCAAGCCGGTGCCGCTGACCCGCGTGCGCATGGAGGACGGCTCCGAGGTCCGCTTCGAGGTGGCGCTGGATCACAGCGAGTACCGCGGCCGGCTCAACTTCGGTGCCTTCCGCGCGGGCGTGACCCTGCTCGTGGCCAACATCGCCGACGCCCTGCGCGAGGAGAAGCCGGTCAAGACCTTCCACGCCGAGCACGACCCCAACGTGGTCATCTTCGGTATCTCCGCGGTCACGGTGGAGGAGGGCGAGCCGAGCGTGCTCGTGCTCGGCGCCGACGCGGGCAGCGGCCAGCCCTCGGTCGTGCTCCAGCTCATGTACCTCGAGCGCGGCCAGTTCGCCGGGCAGCCGGGGGCCGGCGAGGCCACGGAGCTCGCCGTCGGCGAGGCGGCCATCGAGCAGGCCGCGGACAAGGCCCCCGACAACGGCTGACGCCGCGGTGCGCCCGCGGGTGTGCCCTCCTTCGCGATGACTGAGCCGGAAGCCACCGCCACGCCGCGCGCCATCCCGCCGATCCACTACCCCGAGGACCTGCCGGTCGCCGCGCTGCGCGGGGAGATCGCCGAGGCGCTCAGCGCTCACCAGGTGATCATCGTCGCCGGCGAGACCGGCTCCGGGAAGACCACCCAGCTGCCCAAGATCTGCCTGGAGCTCGGCCGCGGCCGCGAGCAGCGCATCGGCCACACGCAGCCGCGGCGCCTCGCCGCGCGCAACGTGGCCCGGCGCATTGCCGAGGAGCTGGCGACGCCCCTCGGCGCCCTGGTCGGCTACCAGGTGCGCTTCCAGGACAGCGTCGGGCCGGAGACGGCGGTCAAGCTGATGACCGACGGCATTCTCCTCGCGGAGCTGCGCCGGGACCGCGAGCTGCGCGCCTACGACACGTTGATCATCGACGAGGCCCACGAGCGCAGCCTCAACATCGACTTTCTCCTCGGCTACCTGCACCGGCTGCTGCCCCGGCGTCCCGACCTCAAGGTCGTGATCACCTCCGCCACCATCGGCGTGGCCATCCCGGCTGGCGCGATGCAGTTGACCCTTACGCCGAAGGAACCCATCTCTGCCGCAAGATTCTTGGTCATACCCACTACCGCATGTTTCGCCGCCGCATACGCGTGGGGACCAAGCCCCCCCATAACACCTGCTGTGCTGGACATACTGATAATGGAGCCAGACCCCGCTTCTTTCATGTGGCGACTGGCATGCTTCATCCCGTAGAAGACGCCATTCACCATAATGTCGATCGTCAGCTTCCACTCATCGGCCGGGGCGGTCGACATTGGTCCAACCGCTCCCACGATACCCGCGCAGTTGAACATCACATCGATGTGACCAAACGTCGATACCGCGGTATCAACCAGCGCCTGCACTTCCGTCTCACTGGTGACGTTGCAGTGGCAAAAAACAGCATGCTCCGGGCCACCCAGTGCCCCCACCAAAGCTGCGCCCGCATCATCCTGGATGTCGCCAAGCACCACCCTGGCGCCCTGCTCTACGTAGGTCTTAGCG
>CAJWWA010000350.1 GCA_913048495.1 uncultured Halieaceae bacterium | reverse complement strand
AGTACCTCATAAAATGTCTCAAGAAGCGGCCGCCACAAGCGGCGGCAAGCCGCCCAAGGCCGTCAACAACGTCACCCGGCGCACGTGGAACAAGGAGGCCTACGAGGCCAAGGCGGCCGAGCGCGCGGCGGCGGCGGAAGCCCAGCGCCGCTACGGCGGCCGTGCGCTCGCCGTCGGCCGCTCCCGCGACGGCTACCGGGTCCGGCTCCTCGGCGAGGACGGCCGCGTGACCACCGTGACCATCGAGGACTGAGCGGTGCGGCTGCTCATCGTCGAGGACGATGCCCGGTTGCGCGAACGCCTCGCGGGGCACTTCCGCAGCGCGGGCTTTGTCGTCGACGAGGCGCCGGACGGCCGCGAGGCCGCGTGGCTGGCCAGCGAGTATCCCTGCGACATCGCCATCGTCGACCTCGGCCTGCCCGATGTCGCCGGCATCGAGCTGATCCGCGGCTGGCGCGGCGACGGGCTTGCCATGCCCATCCTCATTCTCACCGCCCGCGCCGACTGGCAGGACAAGGTCGGCGGGCTCGAGGCCGGTGCCGACGACTACGTGACCAAGCCGTTCTACCTGGAGGAGGTGGAGGCGCGGGTGCGCGCGCTGCTGCGCCGCGTGGAGGGCCGGCGCTCGAGCGTGGCGGACTACGGGACGCTGCGCATCGATTTCAGCGCTCGCCGGGTGTGCCGCGGCGATGAGGAGCTGACCCTCACGGCCTACGAGTACAACACCCTTGCCTACCTCGCGCACCGGGCCGGGGAAGTCATCTCGCGCAGCGAGCTCCTCGATCACCTCTACGACCACGACCATGACCGCGACGGCAACGTGATCGAGCAGTTCGTTGCCCGCCTGCGGCGCAAGCTCGACCCGGAGGGCAGCCTCACGCCGATCGAGACCGTCCGCGGCGCCGGCTACCGCTTCACGCTGGACCGGGCGAGCGCATGAGTCGCCGCCCGCTGTCCCTTGCGGCGCGGTTGTTTCTTGCCTCGGCGCTGCTTCTGCCGCTGGCCCTCGGGCTCACCGGCTGGTCCCTGGAGCGCGCCCACCGGCTGGCCCTCGACGCGGCCGCCGGCGAGAGGCTGCAGCTCCAGGTGCTGGCGCTGCTCGCGCAGGCGGACTTCGACGGGGAGCTGACGCTGCCGCTGGTGCCGCTGGAGCCGCGGCTCGCCCAGCCGAATTCCGGCCTCTACGCGCTGGTCACGGACGGCGGGGGCGAACCGCTCTGGCTGTCGCCCTCGGCGGCGCTGCTGCCGCGGCCGCTGGCCGCGCTCACCGCTGGCATCCCTGCCCTGGGCCCGGGGCAGCGGCATCGCTCGCAGGCCGACGGGCTTTTGCGCCACGCCTACCAGGTGCTCTGGGAAACGGAGGCCGGCGACGCCGTTCCGCTGCGTTTCATCGTCGCCGAGAGCACCGCGCCGCGCGATGCGGACGTCGCTGCCTTCCGCCGCAGCCTCTGGCTCTGGCTGGGTGCGACGACGCTGGTGCTGCTGGCGGTGCAGGGGCTTATCCTCGCCTGGGGCCTGCGCCCGCTGGGGCGGCTGGCGGGGGATATCGCCCGCATCGAAGCGGGGGAGGCCGTGCGCCTCGACGGGCCGTGGCCGCGGGAGGTGCGCCCGGTGACCGAGAACCTGCAGCTGCTGCTCAGCGGGGAACAGCAGCGGCGCGAGCGCATGCGCAACACGCTGGCGGATCTCGCGCACAGCCTGAAGACACCGCTCGCGGTGCTGCGCAATGCAGAGCCGAGGGATGCCGCCTACCCGCAGCTCCTCGACGAGCAGCTGGAGCGGATGGAACAGGTAATCGGCTGGCACCTGCAGCGCGCCGCGGGCGGCAGCAGCCGCCTGCTGCAGCGCGTGCGCGTGGCACCGGTGCTGGAGCGGTTGCGCGCGACGCTGCTCAAGGTCTACGCGGACCGGCAACTGACCCTGGAGGCACACTGCCCCGCGGAGGCGCGTTTCCGCGGTGACGAGCGCGACCTCATGGAGCTGCTGGGCAACGTGCTCGACAACGCCTGCAAGTACGCGGAGAGCCGGGTGCGGGTCACGGTGGCCGGTGGCAGCGGCGGCGAGGGCCTCGCGCTCACGGTGGAGGACGACGGCGCCGGTATCTCGCCGGAACTGCGCGACCTGCTGCTGCACCGCGGCGCCCGGGCAGATACACGCCGGGAGGGCCAGGGCATCGGCCTCGCGGTCGTGCTGGAGATCGTCACCGCGCAGCGCGGCGAGCTCGCGCTCGACGACAGCGAGCTCGGCGGAGCGCGGGTGCGTGTGCGCCTGCCGTGACCGCTCCGCTACACTGGAGAAGGAGCAGCACCCTTGCAACGATCGACCGGTAACCGCTGGCTCGCGGCGTTGCTGCTGGCGGCAGTCCGCTGCCTTTGCGGAGGATTATGCGGCGGGTGAGGCCGCCTGGCAGCGGGGCGAGCACGCGGCAGCGCTTGCGCAGTGGCTGCCGCTCGCCGAGGCCGGCCAGGCACGCGCGCAGTTCGCCGTGGGCCTTGCCTACGACCGGGGGCAGGGCGTGGAACGCGACGCGGCGACGGCGGCCCGCTGGTATCGCCGCGCCGCCGCGCAGGAGCTGGCCGACGCCGAGTACAACCTCGCGCTGCTCTACCTCGATGGCCGCGGCGTGAAGCAGGACCTCGAGGAGACGGTCCGCCTGTTTCGCGCCGCGGCGGAGCGCGGGGCCGCCATCCACGGGCCGATCACCCAGCGCGACTTGATGATCGATCTGGGTGCCTTGCACCGGCGCGACGCCTTATTGGCGCGGGCCACACCGGCCCAGGCCAAGACGATCAAATCCGGTGTGAACCGGTTGATCGATCCCAAGGAAATGGGCACCTTGTTCAAGGCTATGGCCTTGACCGCCGGCGGCGCGGCGCAGGCCGCCCCACCGCCAGGTTTCTGAACCTGCCTGCGCAGTCATCGGAAAGAAGATCGTAAGAATGAACCGTGAGACGCCGACACCCATCACAGATACCGGCCTCGCTTCCCTGAGCGGTATCCGGCACGGCTTCTTTACCCGCCAGGGCGGTGTCAGCGGGGGCCTGTATGCGTCCCTGAATATCGGCTTCGGATCGGATGACGACAAAACAGCCGTCGCCGAGAA
>CAJWWA010000349.1 GCA_913048495.1 uncultured Halieaceae bacterium | reverse complement strand
GATCGCGGTGCGCATGCGGCGGACATCGTCCTGCCGGGCGCCAGCTTTGCCGAGAAGGACGGGACCTACGTCAACACCGAAGGTCGGGTGCAGTTCGCCGAGAAGGCCGTGTTCGCGCCGGGTGATGCACGCGAGGACTGGACGATCCTGCGCGCGCTGGCCGATGCGCTCAAGGTCGAGGTCGGCTTCGACAGCTTTGCCGAATTGCAGGCTGCGATGATCCGCGAAGTCCCCGCGCTTGGCGAAGAAGGTCTCGCTGCCTATGGCGCGCTGCCCAAGGGCGGCAGCGCCGCGAAGGCCGAAGGCCGGATCGCGGCCTATCCGATCAAGGACTTCTACCTCACCAATCCGATCGCCCGCGCCAGCGCGGTGATGCAACAGTGCTCGAGCGAACTGCTCGGCGGCGGCGAGCTTGCGGAGGCCGCGGAATGACCGAATTCTTCCAGTCTCTCGGCCTGACCTACGAATGGGCCTGGGGGCTCGCGACCATCGCGGGCATCCTGCTGATCGCACTGCCGCTGATGCTGAGCGTGGCGATGGTGATCTACGTCGACCGCAAGGTCTGGGCCGCGATCAACCTGCGGCGCGGTCCCAATGTGGTCGGCCCCTTCGGCCTGTTGCAGAGCTTCGCCGACGGGTTGAAGGTGTTCCTCCAGGAAACCATCATCCCTAGCGCGGCGAACAAGGGCATCTTCATCCTCGCCCCGATCGTTACTTTCACCGTGGCGCTGGCCGCGTGGGCAGTGATCCCCTTCGATGCGGGCGTGGTGCTGGCGGACATCAATGTCGGCCTGCTCTATGTCCTCGCCATCTCCTCGCTTGGGGTTTACGGCGTTGTGCTGTCGGGCTGGGCGTCCAACTCCAAATATCCCTTCTACTCGGCGATCCGCGCCAGCGCGCCCGGGGCCGCCGCCGGCGGATCCGGCAGGGCCGCCAGGCCGCGCTCGAGCAGCGTCTCCAGTTCCTCCTGCGCCAGCGTGCGCAGCTTGTACACCCGCGCCCGGGAAAGCAGCGCGCTGTTCAGTTCGAAGGCCGGGTTCTCCGTGGTGGCCCCGATGAAAATCAGGGTGCCGTCCTCCACGTAGGGCAGGAAGGCGTCCTGCTGGGCCTTGTTGAAGCGGTGCACCTCGTCGACAAAGAGCACCGTATCGCGGCCGCGGGCGCGGGCGGCGAGGGCCGCGTCGACCGCGCCGCGGATGTCCTTGACACCGGAGAGGACGGCGGAGAGCTGCAGGAACTGTGCATCGGCCGCCGCTGCGGCCAGGCGCGCGAGCGTCGTCTTGCCGACCCCCGGAGGCCCCCAGAACAGCATGGAGTGAAGCTGGCCGCGGGCGAGCGCCGTGGCCAACGGCTTGCCGGCGCCCAGGAGGTGGCGCTGCCCCACGAACGCATCGAGGCTCTCCGGGCGCAGCCTTGCCGCCAGGGGCTCGTAGGCACCGCCGGCGGTGCCGGCAAACAGGTCGTCGCTGCCGGCGGACGCCATCGGTCAGTCGTCTTCCCGGTACACGTCCACGTCGTCCGGGGGCGTGAACTCGAAAGTCCCGCCGGGCAGCGGGGACTCGTCGAGGCCCAGGAAGCGGATCGTGATGGCCTGTCCGAGCCGGTCGATAATGCGCATACTCGCGGGCGGCGCGCCGGCAAAGGCGAGCTCGGCCTCGCGGAAACCCGCGTCCGCCGCGCGCGGCACGACGCGGTAACGGTCCGGGCCCAGCGCCTCGACATCGAAGGCCTCGGCGAGGGCCGGCGCGTCGGCCGCCAGCAGCAGCAGGGGCGCGGCGGCACCGTCGTCGAAGCGGCGCCGCGTCGCTGTCGCCAGGTCGCGGTCGTAGTGCCAGAGCACGCCGTCACTGGCCACCAGCAGCTGGCTGTCCGGCTCGGTGATCTCCCAGCGGAACTGGTCCGGCCGGCGCAGGCTGAAGCGGCCGGCGCTGCGAGCGGGGGTTGCGGCACCACCGTTCTCGACCGTTTGCTCGAACCGCCCGCTCAGCTGCGCCAGCGGCGCCAGCCGCCCGGCGAGGACTTCCGCGGCGTCTGCCGCGCCGGCACCGTGAGGCAGGGCCAGCAGGCAGGCACAGGCCAGGATCCGGAGGAACACGGCTCAGTCACCGACCGGCGGCGGCGCGAGCACCTCGCGCTGCCCGTTGCTGCCCATCTCGGATACCACGCCCGCCGCCTCCATGGCCTCGATCAGCCGCGCCGCCCGGTTGTAGCCGATGCGCAGCTTGCGCTGCACGCTGGAAATGGACGCGCGGCGGCTCTGGGTGACGTAGTGCACGGCTTCGTCGTAGAGCGCGTCGTCCTCGTCGTCGCCCTCCTCCGACTGCAGCTCCCCCGGGGTGACGGCGACGCCGCTGCCCTCGTCCAGGAGCCCCTCGATGTAGGCCGGCGCGCCGCGGCGCTTCCAGTCGGAGACGACCCGGTGCACCTCGTCGTCGGAACAGAACGCGCCGTGGACGCGGTTCGGCAGACCCGAACCGGGCGGCAGGTAGAGCATGTCGCCGTAGCCCAGGAGCTGCTCGGCGCCCCCCTGGTCGAGGATGGTCCGCGAGTCGACCTTGGAGCTGACCTGGAAGGCGATGCGGGTGGGGATATTGGCCTTGATCAGGCCGGTGATCACGTCCACCGACGGGCGCTGGGTCGCCAGGATGAGATGGATCCCCGCCGCGCGGGCCTTCTGCGCAATGCGCGCGATCAGCTCCTCGACCTTCTTGCCGACGATCATCATCATGTCGGCAAACTCGTCGATCACCACCACGATGAAGGGCAGCGACTCCAGCGCCGGCGGCTGCTGTTCCTCGTCGGTCTCCGCGAAGATCGGGTCCGGCGTCCACAGCGGGTCGACCAGCGGGTTGCCGGCTTTGCGCGCCTCGTCGATCTTGCGGTTGAAGCCGGCGATGTTGCGCACGCCGAGCGCCGCCATGGCGCTTGGGCTGCTGGTGGCGCCTATGGCGTTTTTAAAGAATTTGAAAACGGTTGCTTATCCGGAGGTGACGGCCCGAGCGAGGGCGACGATGAGATTGGAGAGGGTGAGGAGCGGCATGTCCTCGTCTTCGAGCTCGGCGCGCAGCTCCTCGAGCGAGGCCGCGCCGTGCGTCGGCGCCGTCTCGC
>CAJWWA010000348.1 GCA_913048495.1 uncultured Halieaceae bacterium | reverse complement strand
AGCTGGTGTTGTCCCCCCCGGGGTCGCTGGGGAGAAACCCGCCACCGCCGCCACCACCCCCGCCGCCGCAGGCGGTCAGCAGGACCAGCATGGAGCCCAATGCCGCGAGGCGGCGACCGAGAGTGGCAACCCAGTGACTCATCATCTTCCCCTATCCCTGTACCCGTGGCCCGGGCGCGGTCTTATCCCTGTGCGTAACTTTATCCCGCGCCGCTGAGTTGTGCTACTTCGCGCCTCACCATAGCACGCTTTCTGTCATGAAAGTCCATAAATAACAGAATGATAGGAAAAATTTGTAACTTTTTACACAAAGTCTTGCGGCGCCGCTGAGGCGGCGCTGGTCAGAGCAGGCCGGCGACGCTCGCCAGCTTGACGAGGCCGAGCCCCGTTGCCACGGCCACGACGATCGCGCCGAGCAGGTTGCCGAGGGGCCCGTTGCGGTGTGCGCCGAGCAGGTCCTTGCGGTTCATGAGGTAGAGCAGCGCGAGCGCCACGAAGGGCAGGAGCAGCCCGTTGGCCGCCTGCGCGAAGAGGATTGCGGCGAGCGGGCGAGTGCCGAGGGCGGCGAAGAGGGTACCACTGGCCAGGACGGCGAAGCAGACGGCCCGGAAGGGCCTGTCCCGTAGCCCGCCGCGCCAGCCGAGCGCACCGCAGACCGCGTAGCCGGCGGCCAGCGGCGCCGTCAGCGCGCTGGTCAGGCCGCCCGCGAACAGGCCGGCGGCGAACACGGGGCCGGCGGCCGGGCCGAGCAGTGGCTCCAGCTGTGCCGCCATGGCGAAGGCATCGAAGGCTTCATCGCTGCCGAAAAACGCGACCGCCGCGGTGCTCAGTATGGCCAGGGTGATCAACCCGCCGAGGCCGATGGAGAGAACGCTGTCGCGCCGCGCCGCGGGCAGCGCCTCGGCGAGGGGCACCGAAGCCGGCCACTTTTCCCGAGCGGCGTTGGCGTGGAGGAACAGGTTGTAGGGCACGACGGTGGTACCGATGAGGGCGATCACCGTGAGCGCCGACCCCTCGGGAAAGCCCGGGCGGGCCAGCGCCTCGACGACGATCTCCGGCCCCGGCGCCGCCACCACGGCGCAGGCCAGAAAGACGGCGCTCATGAGCAGAACCAGCGCGATGAGGACCCGCTCGAGAAGGCGGTAGTGGCCCGTGCCGAGCAGCAGCGCAGCCCCGACCCCGATGGCGATGGCCCAGGGACCGGTGCCGCTACCGGTGACGCCGGCCACCGCGACCGCGGCGCCGGTGATATTCCCGGCCTCGTAAGCGGCGTTGCCCAGACCGATGGCGGCGACCACGAGAATGACGGCAAGCCGGCCGAGGATCGGGCTGGAGAACGCGGTGCGCATGGTCTCGGCGAGCCCCGCGCGGGTGGCCAGGGCCTGCCGGGCCGCCATCTCCTGGAGGACGACGGTGGCCACGACGGAGAACAGGAGGGCCCAGACCAGGGCGTAACCGAAGTTGGCCCCGGCGTTGCTCGCGGTGGTGATGGTGCCGGGGCCGATGAACGCCGCGGTGACCAGGAGCCCCGGCCCGAAGCCGCCGGCGCGTTTTGGTCTCTGGGCCATGGGGACCGTGTCTCCGGGCGCGCCGCGGCGGCGCGGAAGCCGCGATGGTAGCACTGTGCTGCTGCGCCTGCTTACGGCGTACTGGTACCATTGCCGCGATGAACGAGCAGCCGCCCGCGCCTTCCCTGACCGTTTCCCTCGTGCTGCACCACAGCCCGCTGCCGCGGCTCGTCGCAACCCTCAAAAGCCTCCGGGCGGCGGTGGACGAGGCCAGGGGTTCCGGTGCGCTCGGCGAGACAACCCTGTGGATCGTCGACAACTCCGTGGATCCGCCCTACACCGCGGTCGCGCGGGAGACAGCGGACGGGCTCCTCGGCGAGGCCGGCGCGCTCGACTATCGCTTCCTGGCGATGGAGGAGAACCGGGGTTTCGGGGCCGGCCACAACCGGGTGCTGCTCGATACGGACAGTGCCTACCACCTCGTCCTGAATCCCGACGTGGAACTGGCGCCAAACGCGCTGGCGCAGGGGCTTTCGCTGCTGGCGCGGGACCCGGGCATCGCGGCGCTCAACCCCTACGCCGAAGCGGCGGACGGCCGGCGCGAGTACCTCTGCAAGCGCCACCCCTCGCCCGGCGTCCTGCTCTTGCGCGGCTTCGCGCCGGATTGGCTGCGCCGCCGGGCGGCGAGGCGCCTGGCCCGCTACGAGGCGCGGGACCTCTGCGATGGCACCGCGGTGGCCGAAGTGCCACTCCTTTCCGGCTGCTTCCTGCTGCTGCGCGGCCGGCCGGCGCGTCTCTGCCGCGGCTTCGACACTGGCTACTTCATGTACTTCGAGGATTTCGACCTGTCCCGGCGCCTGCGACCGCAGGGCCGGCTGGTCTACGCGCCACAGGTGCGGATCGTGCACCACGGCGGCTACGCCGCGAACAAGGGCTGGCGCCACGTGCACTGGTTCCTGCGCTCGGCGCTGCGATTCTTCCGCCAGCACGGTCTGCGTTGAGATACGGCGCAGAGATCCCGCCCGAAGCTGCTACTATCCGTCCATGCCCGCTGCCGACCGCAACACGGACCTCGATCGCCTCGCCTGCCTGCAGGCCATGGGCCTGACCCTGTACAGCTCGCGGCGGGATCTTCCCGGGGCCGCGCCGTCACGCCGCGTACTCACGCCGGCCGCGTTTACCGCCGCGCCGTCGTCCGCCGCCGCTCCGACGTCCACGTCGGCGGCCGGTCCCGGAACGAAGACGGCGCGCGCGGGCTCCCCGGGCAGCCTGGCCCGTTCGCTGGACGCCCCGAAGTCCCGGCCGGCGCCGCCGACCGGGGCGCCGGCGCCGGCAGCCGAAGCGGGTGGCGATACCGTCCGCTTCCGCCTCGCCGCGGTGGTCGCCGGTGGCGCGCTCTGGCTCGAGGAACTCGGTGATGCCCCCCTGGCCCGGGAGCAGGTGGCCCTGGTCCGCGCAATGGTCCGCGCCTGCGGCTGGGCCGCCGAGGCGCCGCGCGTGCAGGAATTTGCCTGGCCGCTGCACCAGAACCCGCAGCTGGACCGGAGCGCTACCGCCGCCGCCGCGGCGCTGCAGGCTTTCCTTGCCCGGCTGGTCGGCGAGGCGGGG
>CAJWWA010000347.1 GCA_913048495.1 uncultured Halieaceae bacterium | reverse complement strand
ATGGCGGCCTGGATCTGATCGATGCCGCCGGCGAGCAGGTGGTGACGGTGAGCCTGCCGCTGGCCTTCGTGGTCGCCTCCACCGCGCCCCAGGAGGAGGTCTACCGGGTCGGTGAGGAACTGCTGCAGCGCGCCCGGGAATCGGGCCTGTTCATCTTCGTCAACCAGACCCTCGACTTCAATCGCCCGGAGGTGGAGGTGCGCATCGACCGCGAGCGCGCCGCGCGCCTCGGCATCGCCATGCGCGATATCGGCCAGACCCTCGCGGTGATGCTGGGCGAGGCGGAGGTCAACCGGTTCTCGGTCGATGACCGCAGCTACAAGGTGATTCCCCAGGCGGGGAGGGATTTCCGGCTGACGGAGGAGGAGCTAGAGAAGTACTACCTGCGCACCGCCAGCGACGAGCTGGTCCCGCTGTCGAGCGTGATCCGCCTCGAGCACCGGGTCCAGCCGAACCAGCTGAGCCAGTACCAGCAGCTCAACAGCACAACGATCCAGGGCCTGGTGATGCCGCCGAACACGCTCGGCACCGGCCTCGCCCTTCTCGAGGAGACCCTCGCGGAGATCGCGCCACCCTCTTTCCGGGCCGGCTACACCGGTGAGTCCCGGCGCTTCATGCAGGAGAGCGGCAGCTTCCCGGTGCTCTTCGGCCTGTCGCTGATCCTGATCTTCCTGGTGCTCGCAGCGCAGTTCAACAGCTTCCGCGACCCGCTGGTGGTGCTCGTCGCCGTGCCCCTGTCGATCTTCGGCGCGGTGGTGCCCATCGCCATCGGCGTGGTGACCCTTAATATCTATACGCAGATCGGCCTGCTGACGCTCATCGGCCTGATCAGCAAGCACGGGATTCTCATCGTGGAGTTCGCCAACCAGCTTACGGCGCGCGGCACCGACCGGCGCGCCGCAGTGCTGGAAGCCGCCGCCCTGCGCCTGCGGCCGATTCTCATGACCACCTTCGCCACGGTCCTCGGGGTGCTGCCGCTGCTGCTCGCCTCCGGCGCCGGCGCCAACGCGCGCTTCGGCATCGGCCTCATGATCGCCGCCGGCATGCTCGTGGGCACGCTGTTCACCCTGTTCGTGCTGCCGGTGTTCTACCTGCCCTTCCGGCGCCCGAGGGCGGCAGCGGCGGCCGCCGCCGAACCGCTACCGGCGGGCTAGCGCTCAGTCCTTTTCTTCTGCTTCGGGCTCGACCCGGGGCCCGTCGTCGGCCCGGGCACCGCCGCGGAACTCTTCCGCGAGGTGGCGCTTGTAGAGCTTGCCGTTGTCCATCCGCGGCAGCTTCGGGTGCCAGTGCAGCGCCTTCGGCACCTTGAGATGCGCGACCCGGTCGCGAAGCCACTCCATGATCTCGATGGCGACCTCGTCGGTCGCGTCGGCCCAGTTGAGAGGCTGCACCACGGCCGTGACCGCCTCGCCGAACTCCTCGTCGGGCACGCCGAACACCGCCACGTCGGCCACCTTGTCGTGGGTGATGAGGATGTTCTCGATCTCCTGCGGGTAGATGTTCACGCCGCCGGAAATAATGGTGAAGTGCTTGCGGTCCGTGAGGTACAGGAACCCGTCCTCGTCCACGTAGCCGACGTCGCCGGTCGTCGCCCAGCCGCGGTGGTCAAAGGCCTCGGCGGTCTTCTCCGGCTCGCCGTGGTACTGGAAGCTCGCCTGCTCGCCGGAGAAATACACCGTGCCGATCTCCCCCGTGGGCAGCTCGTTGCCATCGTCGTCGACGATATGGATCTGGCCCAGCACCGCCGGGCCCACGGAACCCTTGTGGGTCAGCCAGGCGGCGGAGTCGATGATGGTGATGCCGATCGCCTCGCTGGCGGCGTAGTACTCGACGATCACCGGCCCCCACCAGGCGATCATCTGCTCCTTGACCTCGATGGGACAGGGGGCGGCGGCGTGAATCGCGAACTGCATGCTGGACACGTCGTACTGCTCGCGGACCTCTGCCGGCAGCTTGAGCATGCGGATGAACATGATCGGCACCCACTGGCTGTGCGTGCAGCGATGCTCCTGGATCAGCGCCAGCGCCGCCTCCGGCTCGAACTTCTCCATTACGACCGTGGTACCGCCCAGCGACAGCACCATCATGTTGTAGCGCAGCGGCGCCGCGTGGTAGAGCGGCGCCGGCGACAGGTAGACGGTCTCGTCGCTGAAGCCGAAGGCCGCTCCGAGGCTCGGCGCCATGGGGTGCTCGGCGTAGGGGTCGTCCGTGGGCGGCGGGATGAACACCCCCTTGGGCTTGCCGGTGGTCCCGGAGGAATACAGCATGTCCACGCCGTAGGCCTCGTCGGCGATGCGCTCCGCCGGCTGCCGGTCCACGGCCTCCTCCCAGCTTTCGAAGCCGTCCGCGATACCGCCCACCATGTAGAAATGGCGGACGGCGCCGGCGCCCTCGAGCATCTTTTCGGCCACGTCGTGCAGCTTGGGCGAGGTGATGAACAGCTTGGCGCCGCAGTTCTCCAGGATGTAGCGCGTCTCGTCGGCCTTCAGGTGGGTGCTCACGGGGGTGTAGATGATCCCGGAGCGCTGGCAGGCGAAACAGATCTCGAGGAACGGGCGGCAGTTCTCGAGCATGAGGGCAATGTGATCCCCCTTCTGCAGGCCGAGGCTGCGCAGCAGCTGCGCGCCCTGGCTGGAGCGCTCGTCGAGCTCGCGGTAGGTAACGATTTCACCGCTGCCGCCCATGATGATGGCGGGCTTGTGCGGCAGGGTCTCGGCGGTCACGCTGGGGTGGGGCATGCTGGATCCTCGTGGTCTACGTATTATTGGCACTCAGGGACCGCGGCCGGCGAGAGGACTATCCCGGTAGCGGTATATCCGGTCGCGTTATAGTGCGGCCATACTATAGGCGCTGGCACCGACCGGAGTCGACCATGGATCGTCACGCGACACCCGCCGCCCTGCGCGCAGCGATGCGCAGCGGCGCGTTCACCGACAACACCTCGGGCTTCGCCCCGGGGCACGTCCAGTGCAACCTGGTAGTACTGCCGGAGGCCTGGGCCGGCGACTTTCTCCGCTTCTGCCAGGCCAACCCCAAGCCCTGTCCGCTACTGGCTGTCAGCCCCTCCCCCGGTGACCCGACGCTCCCCGCCCTCGGCGACATCGACCTGCGCGACGACCT
>CAJWWA010000346.1 GCA_913048495.1 uncultured Halieaceae bacterium | reverse complement strand
GCGGCACGGATTGCCAGATAGACCAGGATTGCGCTTTCCAGCACCACGTAGAACGCATGCAGGAATACCTCGCCCCAGTTGCCATCGGGCATCAGGAATACGTCGGTGCCCTGTTGTTGCAGGGCGAAAAAGCTCAGGTGGTGCACGGCGATGGTCAGCGCGGCGACTACGATGGGCAGCCAGTCGCGGTAATACACCAGGAACGCCAACAGGGCGAAGATGCCGAAATGCATCTCCAGCATGCCGTGTGCCTGGTTGATATGCAGCGCGGAGAACACCATGAATGCGGCGCCGATCAGGCAGCGCAGCAGACGTTGACCAGGGATCAGCATGTACAGCGCAGTTACCGCCACGCCGGTCAGCCCGCCGATGACCAGTGCTTGCGCCCAAGTGCCATGGAAAGCCGCCACGCCGAACGAATAGGCGACCAGAAACCAGATCACACCCAGCATGATGCGATCGGCCTTGAGGTAATGCGCTTGCAGCGTGACGCTTTCGCTGTTCATGGATGACTCCGGGTAGATATCCGCACCATTGTTATCGGGCGCCTTATGCCGCGCTTGACCCGTCGTAGAGCGGTTTCCGACGAGCGCCCGGTTTGGCCAGCAGCAGCTGTGCGGTGCCGATGGCGCGCTCGATGAAGCCGCCCTCGCAGTAGCACAGGTAGAACTCCCACATGCGGATGAAGCGCTCGTCGAAACCCAGCTTGCGCACGCTGTCGAGGTTGGCGAGGAAGCGTTCGCGCCAGTGCGCCAGCGTGCGGGCGTAGTCGCGGGTGATGTCGCGCAGGTGCACCAGCTGCATGTCGGTGTCCTCCGCGATGTGCTGGGCGATTACCGCCAGCGAGGGCAGGCAGCCGCCTGGGAAGATGTAGCGCTTGATGTAGTCGACGGAGCGGCGGGCGCGGTCGTAGCGCTGGTCGGGGATGGTGATGGCCTGGATGACCATCTTGCCGTCGGCCTTGAGCAGTTTCGAGCAGCACTGGAAGTAGCTGCGGTAGAAATCGTGGCCCACGGCCTCGATCATCTCGATGGACACGAGCTTGTCATACTCCCCGGTGAGCTGCCGGTAGTCCTCGCAGAGCACCGTGACCCGGTCCGAAAGGCCGTGGCGGGCGACCTCGAGGCGCGCGTGGTCGTACTGCTCCCGGGAGATCGTGGTGGTGGTGACCCGGCAGCCGTAGCGGGAGGCGGCGTGGATGGCCATGCCGCCCCAGCCGGTACCGATCTCCAGCAGGTGATCGTCCGGGGACAGTTCTAGCTGGCGGCAGATCTCGTCCAACTTGGCGACCGCCGCGGTCTCGAGGGAGTGAGCCGGGTCTTCGAAGATCGCCGAGGAGTACATCATGGTCGGGTCGAGGAAGAGGCGGAAGAAGTCGTTGCCGAGATCGTAGTGGGCCGAGATATTGCGCCGGGAGCCCGCGTGCGTGTTGCGGTTCATGGCGTGGGCGACGGCGAGGCCGGCGCGCACGTACCAGTGCTGCTTCGCCTGCAGCGTGTCCAGCGCAGCCATGTTGGCGCTGAACAGGCGCGTCACTTCCGTGGGGTTCGGCGACGACCAGTCGCCCTCGATGTAAGCCTCGCCGGAGGCGATCGTGCCTCCGGTGAGCACCTTGCGGTAGGCCTCGCGGTTGTGCACGACGATCTCCGCCTGCGGTTCGCCCGGCGCCCCGCGCTTGCCGAAGTGAAAGGTCTCGTCACCGTCACGCAGCGTCAGGCTCCCGGTGCTGATCTTTTCCAGCACGCCCAGCATGAGCTTGCGGGCGAGGTTGCCGCCAAGCAGGCTGCGGGCCTGCGGTAACAGCCGGATCCGGCTGACGCTCAGGTCGTTCATGTCACACTCCAGACGGTTTGCTTCTTTCGGGGTGGGAATACAGCGGCACTCGCTTGAGGAACAGCTTCAGCGCCTCGAAGTAGATGGCCGCCGCGACTTTCGCGGTCATGAAGGGATAGCGCAGCAGCATGCGGTTGAGGTTGCGCGCGGTCAACGGCTCCGCCGTCAGCGCCAGCGTGGCGTCGAACACGAGGTCGCCGCCCGCGCTGTTGGCGAGGTGGATGCCGAGGCGCCGGCCGGGGGTGTTGCTGCGCCAGTGGTAGCGCTGTGCCATCGGGTTGAACGGCGAGACGTGCAGCGCCTTGTCGAAGTCGCAGGACAGGCGCGCCTCGTCGCCGGCGCAGAGCACGTAGCTGTGGCGCTCGTTCCAGGGCGTATTGGTGACCTCCGCCACCAGGTACTCGAGGCGGCTTTCGTCCTCGCTGTAGCAGTAGTAACAGCAGATGGGGTTCATCTGGATGCCGAAGTAGCGCAGGTTGGCCAGCAGGTAGATCGGCCCGCGGTGCTCCCGGCCGGTCTCCTCGCGGATCCGCCGGCGGACCTCGTCGGCCAGCGGCTTTGCCGGGTCGCCGAGAAAATCCTCACGGCGGAAGCGGC
Organism: uncultured Halieaceae bacterium; assembly: GCA_913048495.1. GTDB lineage: Bacteria > Pseudomonadota > Gammaproteobacteria > Pseudomonadales > Halieaceae > Pseudohaliea. The sequence goes on along the minus strand of CAJWWA010000346.1, from coordinate 693 downwards.
CCGGGGCCCAGCGCCGGGCGGACCAGAGGGGAATGTCGTCGAACAGCCCGGGGAGTTCATCCAGGCACAGGTAGGGCATGAAGACCCGGTAGCTGAAGGCGTGGTCGCGGGGACGGTGTCTGCGATGGCGCAGCAGCCCGGTGTACAGCCGCGACTTCATGCCGCGGCTTGCTCGCTCCCGGCCAGGGCCTGGGCTACCCGAAGCGCGCTGGCCACGCCGTCCTCGTGGAAGCCGTTGTGCCAGTAGGCGCCGCAGTACCAGGTGCGGCGCTGTCCGTTGATGTCACCCCATCTCCCCTGGGCGCGGACCCCGGCGAGGGAGAAGACGGGGTGCGCGTAGCTGAAGCGGCCGAGGATCTTGTGCGGATTGATGGCGCTGGTGTTGTTGAGCGTCACGCAGAACGTCTCCGGTGCCTCTAGTCCCTGCAGGATGTTCATATTATAGGTAACGACCGCGCGCTGCTCATCCACGCCGAGGCGGTAGTTCCAGCTCGACCAGGTGTCCCGGTTCTCCGGCAGCAGGCGCACGTCGGTGTGCAGGACGACGTCATTCTCCTGGTAGGGCAGCGCGCCCAGCACGGCCTGCTCGGCCTCGCCCGGGTCCGCGAGCATGGCCAGGGCCTGGTCCGAATGGGTGGCGATGACCACCTGGTCGAACTGCCGCTGCTCGCCGCCGGCCAGGGTATCTGTCAT
>CAJWWA010000345.1 GCA_913048495.1 uncultured Halieaceae bacterium | reverse complement strand
CCGGCCACGGCGGACGCCGGCAGCGACCCGAATGCGCCGCCGGTCACAGCGCCGCTGCCGCGCGAGGCCTGGCTCGCGACGCTCGCGGAGCTACCGGCGGTGGCCGGCCTCGCCCCCGCCGCGGTCACCGCCGTGGAGGCCGACCGGGTGCGTATCCTGCTCGCCGACGGCAGCGAAGACGAGGTGCTCTGGGAGAACGGCCTGCGCCAGGCCCGGCCCTACCTGAGCGAAAACGCCGTCGGCGGCGCACCGGGCAGCCCGGCGGACGTGCTCGCCGTCGGCGACGTGATCCGCGTCGATCGCCGCAACGATGCCTGGCGCCTGTCGCAGGTGCCCGCCGCGCAGGCCGCGCTGGTTTCCCTGGACCCGGACGACGGCGCCATCCTCAGCCTCGTGGGCGGGATCGGTTTCGAGCTGTCCAAGTTCAACCGCGCCACCCAGGCCGAGCGCCAGCCCGGGTCCAACTTCAAGCCCTTCCTTTATGCGGCCGCACTGGATGCGGGCTTCACGGCGGCGAGCATTATCAACGACGCCCCGATCGTCCTGGAGGATGCGTCCCTCGAAGGGATCTGGCGGCCCGAGAACGATGGCGGCAAGTTCTACGGTCCGACGCGGCTGCGCTGGGCCCTGACCAAATCGCGCAACCTCGTGTCGATCCGCCTGCTGCGGCAGCTGGGCGTGAGCCGCCTCATCGATTACGCCGGTCAGCTCGGCTTCGACACCAGCGATTTTGCCCCGGACCTGTCCCTCGCCCTGGGCACCCACGCGATGGCGCCGCTAGAGCTGGCGGCAGCCTACGCGGTGCTGGCCAACGGCGGCTACCGGGTGGAGCCCTACCTGATCGCCCGCGTCGATGACAGCGCCGGGGAGACGGTCTGGGCCGCCGACCCCGTGCGGGTCTGTCGCGACTGCGAGGGCCGGGAGCTGAGCATGGAGGAGATCCTTGCCGGCGAGGACGCCAACGGCCACCGCAGCGCCGGGCGGGTCATGGACGAGCGGGTGAACTTCATCCTCGACGACATGCTGCAGGATGTCATCACGCGCGGCACCGGGCGACGCGCCCTGACCCTGAAGCGCAAGGACCTCGCGGGCAAAACGGGGACCACCAACGGCCCCATGGACGCCTGGTTCTCGGGCTACAACCGCGACGTTGTGACGACCACCTGGGTCGGCTTCGACGCCTATACCCCCCTGGGACGCAGGGAGTTCGGCGGCACGGCCGCGTTACCCATCTGGATCGACTTCATGCGCGAGGCGCTCGCGGACAGCCCGGACCGGGAGCGGCCGGTGCCCGCCGGCATTGCCAGCGTGCGCATCAACCCCGAAACCGGCCGCCTTGCCGGCGCCGGCGACAGTGACGCAATCTTCGAATACTTCCGGGAAGAGTATGTGCCGGAGCCCGCCGAGGGCGGCGGCGAGGACGTGCCCGGCAAGACCGGGACCGACGACCTCATACGGGATATCTTCTAGCGGCGCCCGGGCGGGCGAAGCAGAAAAACGGCGGCGCGGGCGCACCGCCGCCGGGCGTGCCTCAGCGCTTGGCGCCGCGGTTGCCGAAGCGCTTCTTGAAGCGGTCTACACGGCCACCGGAATCGACGATCTTCTGCTTGCCCGTGAAGAACGGGTGGCACTGCGAGCAGACGTCGATGTGGAAGTCCTGCCCCAGGGTCGACCGGGTGGTGATCGTGTTGCCACAGCTGCACGTCGCCGTGACCGCCTCGTACTTCGGGTGGATATCGCTTTTCATGGCGTTGACTCCTGCCGTTCGGCGCCGCCACCCGGTCCCTGCCGGGCACCGCGCCTGTGGGTGCCACTCTCCGAGCCGGGGGCCCGGGGAAAAAGAGCGAGAATACTACCAGAATGGCGCCGCTGCGCAATAGGCAGTTGGCTGTCCTCCGGTTGCGACGCGGGGCAGTGCTAGACTGCGCCGACTATCGCGAGATCGCCCATCGATGCCCGTCATCCTCCGCATCGCCGTGCCCGGCAACCCCCTGCGCCGGTACTTCGACTACCTGCCACCGGCGGACCTCGACCCGGCCGCGGCGGCTGCGCTCGCGCCCGGCTGCCGGCTCCGGGTGCCCTTCGGCCGGCGCAGCGTGGTGGCGTTCCTGGCGGAGGTCGCGGCACAGAGTGACCTGCCTGCCGACAGCCTCCGCCCGGCGGAGGCCGTGCTCGACGAGGTGCCGCTGCTCACGGCCGCCGTCGCCGGCCTCTGCCGCTGGGCGGCGGCCTATTACCAGCACGCCCCGGGCGACGTCTTCGCGGCCGCGTTCAGCCAGCGCCTGCGCAGCGGCCGCGCGCCGGCCCGGCACGCCTGGCAGCTCACGGACCGCGGCGCGGGCCTCGCCGACGACGCGCTGGCCCGGGCACCGCGGCAGCGCGAAGCCCTCGACGCCCTGCGCCGCGCGGCACCGCTCGCCGATGACGAGCTGGCCGCCGCCGGCATCCGCCGCGAGGCCCTGCGCGAGCTGGGCCGCAAAGGGCTCGCCGAGCGCTGTGCACCCGGGCCGCGGCCGGCGCGGGTGCGCGAGCCGGGGCCCGCGCTGGCGCCGGAGCAGGCAGCCGCCGTCGACGCGCTCGGCGCCGACCTCGGCCATTTCGCCTGCCACCTCCTGGAGGGCGTGACCGGCAGCGGCAAGACGGAGATCTACCTGCGCCTCATCGCCGCCTGCCTGGAACGCGGCGAGCAGGCACTGCTCCTGGTGCCGGAGATCGGCCTCACCCCGCAGACCCTCGCCCGCTTCGCCGCACGCTTCGACGCGCCCATGGCGGTGCTCCACTCGGGCCGCGCCGCCGGCGAGCGCAGCGATGACTGGGAGGCAGCGGCCAGCGGCCGGGCCGCGGTGGTCATCGGCACGCGCTCGGCGGTGTTCGTACCGCTGCCTCGCTGCGGCGCGATCATCGTCGACGAGGAGCACGACGCCTCCTACCGGCAGCAGGACGGCTTCCGCTATTCCGCGCGGGACGTGGCCGTGAAGCGGGCCCAGCTCGAGGCCTGCCCGGTGCTCCTCGGCAGCGCCACACCCTCGCTGGAGTCCCTGCACAACGCCGGCGCCGGCCGTTACCGGCACCACCGGCTCACGCGCCGGGCCGCCGGCGCCAGCCTGCCGGCGCTCACCGCCGTGGACCTGCGCCGCCAGCC
>CAJWWA010000344.1 GCA_913048495.1 uncultured Halieaceae bacterium | reverse complement strand
TACACCGCGATCTTCGCGGCGATGTTTCTTGAGAATCTGTTTCCGCCGATCCCGTCCGAGCTGATCATGCCCCTCGGGGGGTTCTATGTGCAGCAGGGTCAGATGGATCTGGTGCCCGTGGTGCTGGCCGGTTTGCTGGGCACGGTGCTCGGTGCTCTGCCCTGGTACGGGATTGGTCGCTTGATCAATGAGGAACGAATCGAAGCCTGGCTCCAGCGCCACGGGCGCTGGATTGGCATCAGTGCCGATGAGTTGGCCCGCAGCCGCCGCTGGTTCAGCCGCTATGGCACCGCCCTGGTGTTCTGGGGGCGTTTGGTGCCTGGCATTCGCACGCTGATCTCGGTCCCAGCGGGCATTGAAATGATGCCGATGGCGCCGTTTCTGGTCTGGACCACCGCCGGCAGCCTGATCAACCGCGACCTGCCCCCGGCGGCGGCGGACGCCGTGCTCGTGCGCCGCCTCGAAGCCGCCGGCGCCGTGCTGGTCGGCAGCCTGCACATGGGCGAGTACGCCTACGACTTTACCGGCGAGAACGCCCACGACGGGCCCTGCCGGAACCCGCACGATCCGGGTTGCATGACCGGCGGCTCCTCCTCCGGTGCGGGGGCCGCCGTCGGCGGCGGCCTCGTGCCCATCGCGCTCGGTTCGGACACCAACGGCTCGATCCGCGTGCCGGCCTCGCTCTGCGGGGTGTTCGGGCTGAAACCGACCTACGGCCGCCTGCCGCGCACGGGGACCTACCCGTTCTGCGACAGCCTCGACCACCTGGGGCCGCTCGCGTCGACGGTGACGGACCTGGCCCTGGCCTACGACGCACTGCAGGGCTTCGACCGCGGCGATCCGGCCTGCGCCCGCCGCGCCCCGGAGCCGGCAGGAGCCACCCTCACCGCGGGGCTCGGCCGTGTCCGCATCGCCCGGGCCGGCGGCTTCTTCGCAGCCGCGGACTACCCGCAGGCCCGCGCCGCCGTGGACCGCGTCTGCGCGACCCTCGGTGCGAGGCGGGAGGAGCCGCTCCCTGGCGCCGCGGCCGGCCCCGCCACCTTGGACGCCGACGGCCCCACCAGGCACGGCGCGTTGCGGCCGGCCGCGCCGCCGCCTACCTGGTCACCAACGCCGAGGGCGCGGCACTCCATCACCGGCACCTGCGCGAGCGGGTGGACGACTTCGACCCGGACACCCGCGACCGTTTCCTCGCCGGCGCCCTCCTCCCCGCCGCCTGGTACCTGCGGGCGCAGGCCGCGCGCCGGGCCTGGCGGGAAGAGATGGCCGGGGTCTTCCGGCGCACGGACCTGCTCGTCGCCCCGTGCACACCCTGCCCGGCACCGTCCCTCGGCACCCGTTACCTCGAACTGGCGGGGCGCCGGGAACTGCTGCGGCCGAACCTCGGCCTATTCACCCAGCCCTTTTCCTGCATCGGCCTGCCCGCGCTCAGCGTGCCGCTCTGGCTGCCCGGCGAGAAACTCCCGATCGGCGTGCAGCTGGTTGCCGCCCCCTGGCGTGAAGACCTCTGCCTGCGCGCGGCGCAGGTCCTGGCCGAGGCCGGCGTTGCCGAAGCGCGACCGGGGGTGGTGTAATGCCGGGCCCCGGCCAGCGCCCCAGACCCATCCTGCCATCCGCGGAGAAACCGTCATGAGAGACTTCATCCAGGCCCTGCCCAAGGCCGAGCTGCACGTCCACCTCGAGGGCACGCTGGAACCGGAGCACATCTTTGCCCTCGCCCAGCGCAACGGTATCGCCCTCGAGTACGAGCGGCCCGAGGACGTGGTCGCGGCCTATGACTTCCACGACCTGCCCTCCTTCCTGAAGATCTACTACGCCGCCATGGACGTGCTGCGGGAAGAGGAGGACTTCTACGAGCTCGCCTGGCACTACTTCCAGCGCGCCGCCGCGCAGAACGTCGTCTATGTCGAACCCTTCTTCGACCCGCAGGCGCACACGGTGCGCGGCGTGCCCTTCGAGACCGTGATCAACGGCATCAGCCGCGCGCAGCGCGACGCGGCGGAGAAGCTCGGGGTCGAGAGCAACCTCATCCTGTGCTTCCTGCGCGACATGAGCGCCGAGTCCGCCGCGGAGACGCTGGCCGCCGCAGAGCCCTTCCTCGACCGCATCATCGGCGTCGGCCTCGACTCGGACGAGAAGGACAACCCGCCGTCCAAGTTCGCCGAGGTGTTCGCCCGCGCCCGGGCCCTCGGCCTCAAGCTGACCATGCACTGCGACGTGAACCAGAAGGATATCCTCGACCACATCCGCGAGTGCCTGGACCTCATCGCCGTCGACCGCATCGACCACGGTATCAATGCCCTGGAAGACCCGGCGCTGTGTGATGCCATCGTCGAGCGCGGCCTCGGCCTCACCGTCTGCCCCGTGTCCAACCGTTTCGTCGTGCAGAACCTCACCGGCGACGAGATCCGGCAGATGCTCGCGAGGGGCATGCGCGCCACGATCAACTCCGACGACCCGGCCTACTTCCGCGCCTACCTGAACGAGAACTTCGAGGCGCTGGTGGACGAGGCGGCCTTCACCGAGGCAGAGGTGCTGCAGCTCGTGCGCAACGCTTTCACCGTGAGCTGGCTCCCGGAGACCCGCAAGACCGACTACCTCGCCCGGGTGGACGCCGCCTCGCGCAGCGCGGTCGCGCACTGACATGGCGGGTCTCCTCGAAACGCGCTTCGGCATCGAGGCGCAGGGCAGCAGCGTCCGCCGGGAAGTCATGGCGGGCGTCACCACTTTCCTGGCCATGGCCTATATCACCGTGGTCAACCCGGCGATCCTCTCCGAGGCGGGCATGGACTTCGGCGCCGTGTTCGTCGCCACCTGCCTCGCCGCCGCGATCGGCACGGCGGTCATGGGCCTCTATGCCAACTACCCGGTGGCGCAGGCCCCGGGCATGGGCCAGAACGCCTTCTTCACCTACGGTATCGTGCTCGGCATGGGCTACGCCTGGCAGACCGCCCTCGGCGCCGTGCTCATCTCCGGCATCATCTTCATCATCCTGTCCGTGCTGCCGGTGCGGGAGTGGCTCATCAACGCCATCCCCCGCTCCCTGAAGCTCGGAATCTCGGCGGGCATCGGCCTGTTCCTAGGCATCATCGCGCTGACCGGCAGCGACATCATCGTCCGCGACCCGGCGACGCTGGTGTCCCTCGGCG
>CAJWWA010000343.1 GCA_913048495.1 uncultured Halieaceae bacterium | reverse complement strand
GACAGCTCATCCACATAGGCCTTGCCTTCAGAGATCAAATGCTCCGCCCAGGCGTAGAGCTGGTCGAAGTAGCTCGAGGCGAAGCGCACGTCGCCGGCCCACTCGTAGCCCAGCCAGCGCACGTCCGCGCAGATGGCGTCGATGTACTCCTGGCTCTCTTTCTCCGGGTTGGTGTCGTCGAAGCGCAGGTGGCAGCGCCCGCCGAACTCCTCGGCGAGGCCGAAGTTCACGCTGATCGACTTGGCGTGGCCGATGTGCAGGTAGCCGTTCGGCTCCGGCGGGAAGCGGGTCACCACCTCGGCTACCCGGCCCTCGCGCAGGTCGTCGGCGATGATCGTGCGGAGAAAATGTCTCGGAGCGGGCGTTTCCATGCGCGCGTGGGGTCCGGTCTGGGAAAGGCGGCGCATTATACCGGCTGCGACTGGCCCCTGATAGCCGCGCCCGGCCGCGCCGCCCGCAGCCGGGCGCGTCTCGCCAACCCTGTGCAAATTCTCACAATCGCTCCCGCCGTGGTTCTCTGCGGCGCCCAAAGTCCGTATGATCGCCCGGCTTACGATTTACGATGGCAGCAAGAGCTGGAACAGACATGGTCACGATGCGAACCACCTTCGGCGAGATCAAGCTGGCCCTGGACGAGGAGCGCGCGCCGAAAACCGTCGCCAACTTCCTCGCCTACGCCCGGGCGGGCCACTACGACGGCACGATCTTCCACCGTGTTATCGATAACTTCATGGTGCAGGGTGGCGGCTTCGACACCAGCATGAAGCAGAAGCCCACCGGCGAGCCGATCGAGAACGAGGCGGATAACGGCCTCGGCAACGACTACGGCACCATCGCCATGGCGCGCACCATGGAGCCGCACTCCGCCACGGCGCAGTTCTTCATCAACGTGAAAGACAACGACTTCCTCAACCACAGCAGCAAGAGCATGCAGGGCTGGGGTTACTGCGTCTTCGGCAGGATCGTCGAGGGTGAAGAGGTGCTGGAGAAGATCCGCGCCGTGCCCACGACCTCCCGCGCCGGGCACCAGGATGTCCCGGTCGATACGGTCATCATCGAGTCGGTGACCGTCGACGAGGACGACTGACCCGTCGCCCCGGCGCCCGGGGCCGCTCAGCCCGGCGGCGGCCCGCTGTGGAAACGCAGCACCTCGTCCGGCGCCTCGATCAGCGCCGCCTCCAGCGGCAGCAGCAGCGCCAGCCGTGCCTCCACCTCGCCCGCTTCCGCGAGGGAGCGGGCAAGGCCCAGGTAGTCCTCGAAATGCCGCGCCTCGGAACGCAGCAGTGAGCCGTAGAAGGCCTCCAGTTCCGCGTCCAGCCGCGGCGCCAGCGCCGCGAAGCGCTCGCAGGAGCGCGCCTCGATAACGGCCCCCACCAACAGCGTATCCACCAGCCGGCCCGGCTCCTCCGCGCGGACGAAGGCGCGCAGTTCGCGCGCGTAGCGCGACGCCGACAGCGGCGGGTAGGCCATGCCGCGCCGCTCCATGATCGCGATCACCTGCTCGAAGTGGCGCAGCTCCTCCCGCGCCAGCCGCGAAAGCTTGTGCAGCAGCGGGCAGTGGTCCGTGTAGCGGTAGGCCAGGTTGAGCGCGGTGGCGGCCGCCTTCTTCTCGCAATTGGCGTGGTCCGCCAGCAGCAGTGCCCGGTTGGCCGGCGCGGCCGCCGCCTCGAGCCAGGCGGCCGGCGTGGCGCAGGGCAGGAAGGCACGCAGCGCCGCCAGGTCCGACGTGAGGCGGTCGCCGTCGTCTTCGCCTGCCGGGGCCGGCTCGCCCGCGGGCAGGCGCGTGGTCATGTTCCTGGTCACATTCCTGGTCATGGGGGCTGTCCCGGTTGCTGTAGGGGCGCGGTCATGGCGCGCGAGTGTAGCGGCTGCCGCCGCCCGGCGACAGCGCGCACCCCGGGCAAGCCCCCTGCGCATTCACTGGGGGAATACCATGCATAAGACGCATTCGCTTAACCGGAAACCGGCGCTGGGCTATACTCCTGCGCCGGAAACGAGGCCGGTCCAGCGCCGGCGATGAACCATCATCCGAGGACCCCACCGTGCTTGAAGCTTATCGCGAACACGTCGCCGAACGCGCCGCCCAGAACATCCCGCCGAAGCCCCTGAACGCGGAGCAGACCGCCGCCCTGGTGGAACTGCTCAAGGCGCCGCCGGCCGGCGAGGAGGCGGTCCTCCTCGAACTGCTCGCCACCCGGGTACCGCCGGGCGTCGACGAGGCCGCCTACGTGAAAGCCGGGTTCCTCTCCGCCATCGCCCGCGGCGAGACCGCGTGCCCGCTCATCGACCGCGCCGAGGCCGTGCGGCTCCTGGGCGCCATGCACGGCGGCTACAACATCGAGACGCTGGTCGACCTGCTCGAGGATGCCGAGCTGGGCGAACTCGCCGCGACCGAGCTCAAGCACACGCTGCTCATGTTCGAGGCCTTCCACGACGTGGACGAGCTGGCGAAGAACGGCAACGCCAACGCCCGCGCCGTCCTCGAGAGCTGGGCCGAGGGCGAGTGGTTCACGTCGCGGGACGCGGTGGCGGAATCGATCAAGGTGGTCGTGTTCAAGGTCACCGGCGAAACCAACACCGATGACCTCTCCCCGGCCCCCGACGCCTGGTCCCGCCCGGACATCCCGCTGCACGCCCTGGCTATGTACAAGATGGCCCGCGACGGCCTGAGCCCCGACGAGCCGGGCAAGGTCGGTCCCATGCAGCAGATCGAGGCGATCCAGGCAAAGGGGCTGCCCGTCGCCTTCGTCGGCGACGTGGTCGGCACCGGCTCCTCGCGCAAGTCCGCCACCAACTCCGTGCTCTGGTTCTTCGGCGACGACATCCCCGGCGTGCCCAACAAGAAGGGCGGCGGCATCTGCATCGGCGGCAAGGTCGCGCCGATCTTCTACAACACCATGGAAGATGCCGGTGCTCTCGTGTTCGAGGCGCCGGTGGACGACCTGGCCATGGGCGATGTCATCGACATCCGCCCCTACGAAGGAAAAATACTCAATGAAAACGGTGATTTGCTGAGCGAATTTGAACTGAAATCTCAGGTCCTGCTCGACGAGGTGCGGGCCGGTGGCCGTATCAACCTGATCATCGGCCGCGGCCTCACTACCCGCGCCCGCGAAGCGCTGGGCCTGCCCGAGTCGGACCTGTTCCGCAAGCCGGAGCAGCCCGC
>CAJWWA010000342.1 GCA_913048495.1 uncultured Halieaceae bacterium | reverse complement strand
ATACCGGCGCTGGCCCTCGGCATAGAGCGTATCGAACGCCAATGAGGACTTGCCGGAGCCGGACAGACCGGTAATGACGATCAGTTTGTCCCTTGGCATATCCAGGTCGATGTTTTTCAGGTTGTGGGTGCGCGCGCCGCGTACCTGGATCGTGTCCATGGGGGTTCCGGAGTAGGAAGCGGAAACCCGCCAGTATAGGCGGATGCCGTGTCCGGCAAAACCGCCTGTTTCGCCGGGGTGCCACTAGTGTGGGCAGGGTGTGCGGGTGGCACTAGCAGGGTGGTGCCACTAGTGCGGGCAGGGGGGGGCCACTAGTACGGGTCTGCCGCGCGAGCACCCGGCCGGGACACGCTACAAGCACATCCCTGTGCGCTCGACGCGGGCCATCCGTGGCCCGCGACGGTCCCGGCCGGGTGCTCGCGCCAGCCCCTGCTCCATGCCAGTGTCAGCGCCAGTAGCACGGGGCTGCCGGGCGGGTGCGCGCACGCCAGGCCCTTTGCCTTGCCACGCTGCAGCTGTGGCTGTTTGCCGGACCCGAGCGTGGGGGGAAGCGGCCCTTCCGGTTTTCCGCAGCGTGAGGGTGGGCGAGGGGGTGCTCCCGGTGCAGTCAGGCCGCGCTTTGGCGCCAGGCGAGGGCCGGGGTTTTCCGCGAGCACTGTTCGAGTCCCGAAAATTCGCGTAGCGAATTTTGGTCGAGTTGCGCAGCGGCCGGCCCTCGCCTGGCGCCTGCGGCCGCACCAGGAGCACCCCCTCGCCCACCCGGCCTACGAAGCTCCACAAGAAGCTCCATAAGAGGCTCTACAAAGAAGCTCCACAAAGAGGCCCCGGTTCCAATGCTTTCCGCGCATCGTGCTACCATTCGACCCGTTCAGGAGGCCCCCAGTTTGTTGACCAAGAATCCCATGACCCCGGTCGAGCGCCGTGCCGTCGGCGCGCTGGCGCTGCTGTACAGTTTCCGCATGCTCGGGCTGTTCATGGTGCTGCCGCTGCTCGCTCTCTACGCGGCGGACATGCCCGGGGGGACGCCGCTGATGATCGGGATTGCACTGGGTGCCTACGGCTTCAGCCAGGCGCTGCTGCAGATTCCGCTGGGCTGGCTGTCGGACCGGGTCGGGCGGGTGCCGGTTATTCTGGGCGGCCTGGTGGTCTTTGCCATCGGCAGCGTGGTTGCGGGGCTGGCGGATTCGGTCGAGGGCATCGCCGTGGGTCGCCTGCTGCAGGGCGCCGGGGCGATCGCCGGGTCGGTCATGGCGCTGGTGGCCGATATCACCACCGATGAGCAGCGCACCAAGGCGATGGCCATCGTCGGTGCCAGTATCGGCCTCTCCTTCGCCCTGTCGCTGGTCCTCGGACCCATCATTGCCTCTTTCAGCGGGCTGCACGGGGTGTTCCTGCTGACCGCGGCGCTGGCCACCGCGGGGATTGCCATCGTGTTCTTCGGCGTGCCGCGGGGGGTGCAGAGCCGGCATCACGACGAGGTGGGCGCCCAGCCCGGGATGATCGGCAAGGTGCTGGCGGACCCGGCGCTGCGGCGCCTCGACTTCGGCGTGTTCAGCCTGCATTTCATCCTCACCGCCAGCTTCCTGGTGATTCCCTTTGCCATTGAGGACATCCTCGGCGTGGCCCGGGAGGCGCACTGGAAGGTCTACCTGCCGGTGCTGGTCGCCTCGATCCTCGGCATGCTGCCGCTGCTGCGCCTGTCGGAGCGGCACGGGCACGTGCGCGGTATGCTGCTTCTCTCCATTGCCATGCTTGTGCTGTCGGTGGCGGGAGTGACCCTGCTGGCGATCCCGGCCGTGCTCTACCTCGCGCTCTGGCTCTACTTCGTCGCCGTCAACTACCTCGAGGCCAGCCTGCCCTCGCTGGTGAGCAAGGCGGTATTTCCGGGCGGCAAGGGCACGGCTCTCGGCGTCTATTCCACCAGCCAGTTCATCGGCGCTTTCTGCGGCGGCGCCAGCGGTGGCTGGGTGATGCAGCAGGGCGGTGTGCATGCGCTGTTCCTGCTCTGCCTGGTCCCGGGGCTGCTCTGGATCGCCAGCAGCTGGCGCCTCGTGGCTGCGCCGCGCGCACAGGAGGCCGCGGCCCGCGGTTGACCGCTTCTGCTGTCGCATTCGCCCCGGGGCGTTGCTATAGTCGCGTCTTCCCAGGCGCAAGGAGGCAGTGCGAGCCATGGCATCGCGTGGTATCAACAAGGTGATCCTCATCGGCAACCTCGGGGCCGACCCGGAGACCCGCTACATGCCCTCCGGCGGCGCCGTCACCAACGTTCGCCTCGCCACTTCCGAGCAGTGGAAAGACAAGCAGACCGGCCAGCCCCAGGAACGGACCGAATGGCACCGGGTGGTGTTTTTCAACCGTCTCGGCGAAATTGCCGGCGAGTACCTGCGCAAGGGGTCCAAGGTGTATATCGAGGGCTCCCTGCGCACCCGCAAGTGGCAGGGACAGGACGGCCAGGACCGCTACACGACCGAGATCGTCGCCAGCGAGATGCAGATGCTCGACAGCCGCGGCCAGATGGGCGGCGGTGGCTACGACGCCCCGGCAGACAGCTACAACCAGGCGCCGCCGCGGCAACAGCAGGGTGGTGGCCAGGCAGCGGCGGGCGCCGGCGGCGGGGACAACCCGTCCGACTTCGGTGACTTCGACGACGACATTCCCTTCTAGCTTGGATGGGGCCGTCTCAGGCCGGGCCGCGCCAGGCCGGGCCGCGCCAGGCCGGGCCGCGCCAGGCCGGGCCGCGCAAGGCCGCTCAGGGCGCCGCCCCCGGCTGTCCCCTGCCGGGTCCGGCTGCGGGACGCCGCGGCCGAAACGCCCCGGGTAGGCCTCGATGGAGGTGCTCGTCATCGCCTCGGACAGCGCTGCCGGTGCGTCGCTCCTCTCTGTACTCGCCCGCTGGGGCCGACACGAGATAGAACCCGTTACGCTCGCCGCCAGCCGCTGGAAGAGCGAGCGGCAGGCCAAGAAGCCAGGCAAAATACCACATGATATCAACTCCTTCAGTATAGCGTGTCGGCGTTTTCGGTGACGTCTGCCTCGGTGACCTTGCCCCAGAGCACTTTGTAGACCCACGCCGTGTACATGAGGATGAGCGGCATCATCTGCAGCCCGGAGCATCACACGACATTGACCACGTAAGACTCCGCGATCTCGTAGGCACTTTTGGGGTCGGGGTTG
>CAJWWA010000341.1 GCA_913048495.1 uncultured Halieaceae bacterium | reverse complement strand
GCTCAGCCGCTCCCGATAGCCCACTGCCGCCTCAGTACGCCGAGGCCGTCGTCACCGGCGCCCGGCGTACCAGCACCCGGCCGTCGCGCACCGAGAAGTGGGCCTACGTGTTTTTCATCGAGTTCGAGGGCCACCTGCAGGACGAGAACATCGCGGCGATCCTGCGCGAGCTCGAGGAACAGTCCATTCTGCTGAAACCCCTGGGTTCCTACCCCCGGGCCGTGCTCTGAGCGACCGCGTGGCAGAGAAGCCCTGCAGCGTGGCCATCCTCGGCCTCGGCATGATCGGCGGCTCCCTGGCCCTGGCGCTGAAGGCGTCGGGCTTTGCCGGCCGCGTGCTCGGCTTCGATCGCGACCCGGGCGCGCTGGCCGCCGGCCTCGAGGCCGGCGTTATCGACCACGCCTGCGAGGACCTCGATGCGGCCCTCGCCGCTGACATCGCCGTGATCGCCGTGCCCAACCTCGCCGCCGCCGCCGTTCTCGAGGAACTGCTGGCGCGTACGGATCACGGCCGCAGCGGGCCGGTGCTCACCGACGTGGCCAGCGTCAAGGGCAACCTCGCCGCCGCCGCGGCCCGCGGCGGGCCGGCGCCGCGCTTCGTGCCCGGCCACCCGATTGCCGGCTCCGAGCGCAGCGGCGTGGCGGCTGCCAACGGCGAGCTCTTCCACCGGCACCGGGTCATCCTCACGCCGCTGCCGGAGCAGGACGAAGAAGCCCTCGCGCTGGTGCGGCGCCTCTGGGAGAGCGCCGGTGCCGAGGTGGTCTGCATGGCGGTGGCGGAGCACGACGCCGTGCTCGCCGCGACCAGCCACCTGCCGCACGTGCTCGCCTACTGCCTGGTCGACGACCTCGCCGCCTCGCCGCGGCGGGAGGACCTGTTCCGTTTTGCCGCCGGCGGCTTCCGCGACTTCACCCGCATCGCCTCCAGCGACCCGGTCATGTGGCGGGATGTCGCCCTTGCCAACCGCGACGCCCTGCTGGAAGCTGTGGACGAGTTCAGTGCGCGCCTGGCGGCGCTGCGCGAGGCCATCGCCAGCGGCGACGGCGCGCGCCTCGAGGCGACCTTCACCGCGGCCAAGGCCGCCCGCGATGCCTTCGCCGAGCGCGAGGCGCGCCGGCAACAGAACTGAAGCAGGTCACAACCATGGAATTCAAGCTGCACCCCGGCGGCGTCATCAGCGGTGAGGCGCGGGTCCCGGGCGACAAGTCCATCTCGCACCGGTCCGTCATGCTCGGCGCGCTGGCCGAGGGCGAGACCCGGATCAACGGCTTCCTCGAGGGCGAGGACGCGCTGGCCACGGTGGCGGCGTTTCGCGCCCTGGGCGTGCGCATCGAGGGGCCGGAGGAGGGCGAACTGCGGGTCCACGGCGTCGGCCTGCACGGGCTCAGGGCCGCCGGGTCGACCCTCGACATGGGCAACTCGGGCACCAGCATCCGCCTGCTCACCGGCATCCTCGCCGGGCAGGCCTTCGACAGCCGGCTCTCCGGGGATGCCTCGCTCTGCCGCCGGCCCATGGGCCGGATCATGCGCCCGCTGGAGCTCATGGGCGCGCGCATCGAGGCCGCGGCCGGCGAGACGCCGCCGCTCACGGTCCATGGCGGCCAGGCGCTCACCGGCATCCACTACGACCTGCCGGTTGCCAGCGCCCAGGTGAAATCCTGCGTGCTGCTCGCCGGGCTCTATGCCGAGGGCACCACCACGGTCACCGAACCCGCGCCGACCCGGGACCACACGGAACGCATGCTGCAGGGCTTCGGCTACGAGGTGCGCCGCGACAACGACGTCATCCTCCTGCGCGGTGGCGGCAGCCTGCGCGGCACCGACATCGATGTGCCGGCGGACATCTCCTCCGCGGCCTTTTTCCTGGTCGCCGCCAGCATCGCCCCCGGCTCGGAACTGCTGCTCACCCACGTCGGCATGAACCCCACGCGCACCGGCGTCATCAATATCCTCACCCTCATGGGGGCGGATATCACCGTGCAGGACGAGCGCGAGATCGGGGGCGAGCCGGTGGCCGACCTGCTGGTGCGCTACGCGCCATTGCGCGGCATCGAGATTCCCGAGGACCAGGTACCTCTGGCGATCGACGAGTTCCCGGCCCTGTTCATCGCCGCCGCCTGCGCCGAGGGGCGCACGGTGCTGCGCGGCGCCGGGGAACTGCGGGTGAAGGAGAGCGACCGCATCGCCGCCATGGCGGAGGGCCTGTCGACCCTCGGCGTGGCCAACGAGGTGCTCGAGGACGGCATCATCATCGACGGCGGCCGCCTCGGCGGCGGCGTCATCCGCACGCACCTGGACCACCGCATCGCCATGGCCTTTGCGGTCGCTGCCCTGCGCGCCGAGGACGAGATCACCATCCTCGACTGCGACCACGTGGCCACCTCCTTCCCGGGCTTCGATGCGCTCGCCCGCGGTCTCGGTCTGCAGATCTCCACCCGCGCCGGCGGCGAGGACGGGGAGGACGCGTGAGCGCGCCGGTCATTGCCGTCGACGGCCCCGGCGGCGCGGGTAAAGGCACGCTGTGCCACCTGCTGGCCCGGCACCTGGGCTGGCACCTCCTCGACAGCGGCGCCCTCTACCGGGTCACCGCCCAGGCCTGTTTGCAGGCCGGCGTTGACTGGGAGGACGAGGCCGGTGCCGCCGCCGTGGCCGCGGACCTCGACGTGGTTTTCCGCCCGGCGGCGGACGGGTCCGTCGCGGTGCTCCTCGGCGGCGAGGACGTGAGCCGGGCGATCCGCACGGAGGAGGGCGGTCGCGGCGCCTCCCTGGTGGCTGCCTACCCGCAGGTGCGCACGGCCCTGCTGGGCCGGCAGCGGGCCTTCCGCAGGGCGCCGGGGCTGGTTGCCGACGGCCGCGACATGGGCACCGTCGTCTTCCCCGACGCCCCCCTGAAAATCTTCCTCACGGCGAGCGCCGAGGAGCGTGCCCGGCGCCGTCACAAGCAGTTGCTGGAAAAGGGTGAAAGTGTTAGTCTGCCGCGCCTTCTTGAGGACATCCGGGAGCGGGACGCCCGCGACAGCCGTCGCGCCGTGGCCCCCCTGGTACCCGCCGACGACGCGCTCGAGCTAGACAGCACGTCGATCTCCGTGGCCGGCGTATTTCGCCAGGTGCTGCGGGTCGCGGTGGAACGCGGGCTGTGCCCGGCGGACCGTCTCGAGGAGTAGAAGCAGCCCGCTCGCGCCGTCTTAACCA
>CAJWWA010000340.1 GCA_913048495.1 uncultured Halieaceae bacterium | reverse complement strand
CCGGAGGTGGAGGCGCGCCCCAACCAAAGAAACTACCTAAACCAGCTTGAGGGCCACCATCAGGACCGAAGTCACCGTCCTCAAAATCACCTTCTTCACCCGGAGGTGGCGGACCAGCTGGACCAAAGAATCCACGGAAACCACCAGGAGCAGCAGGACCAGGAGCGCTACCAGCCCGGTGACGAGGACGAGGGGCAGCACGGGCCGTTGCGCGGCACATCGGAAAGCAGGGGGCATGGTGGGCACGGGCCGTCGGCGGGAGACCCGTTCACGGTAGCCAAGGTGGGCTGTTCGATCAAGGCAAAGGGTTGCGACGCGGTCCGGCGAGGCGTGCCGCGCCGAGAGACCCGGGTCGGGCTGCCGCCACGGCGGGGCCCGCTCGCGGTTTTCGCGCACGAAACGGGCGCCCGCGCAAGGCGATTTGTCACGGGTCTGCATCGCCGGAAAGCGGTATAGTCCGCGGCCGCGCCGAGAAAGGAGCCCCGCTTGTTACCCGGTCCCGCCATGAACAGTACCAACACGCCCGGCAGCTTCGCCGAGCTCGACCTGCCCGCTTTCCTGCTGAAAGCCCTGGGCGAGGTAGGCTATGAAGCCCCCTCCAGCATCCAGGCACTGACCATCCCGCCCCTGCTGGCAGGCAGGGATCTCGTGGGCCAGGCGCAGACCGGGACGGGCAAGACGGCTGCCTTCGCGCTGCCCGTGCTGGCGACGCTGGACCCGGCCTCGGCGAAGCCGCAGGCCCTGGTGCTGGCCCCGACGCGGGAGCTGGCGATCCAGGTCGCCGAGGCGTTCCAGAAGTACGCCGCCCATCTCGAGGGTTTCCGCGTACTGCCGATCTATGGCGGCTCCGACTACCGGGCGCAGCTGCGCACGCTTTCGCGCGGTGTACAGGTCATCGTCGGCACGCCGGGGCGTGTCATGGACCACATGCGCCGCGGTTCCCTGGACCTCTCGGCGCTGCGCACCCTCGTGCTCGACGAGGCCGACGAGATGCTGCGCATGGGTTTCATCGACGACGTGGAGTGGATCCTCGAGCAGACGCCCGCAGAGCGCCAGATTGCGCTCTTCTCCGCCACCATGCCCGACGCGATCCGGCGGATCGCCGGCCGGCACCTGCGCGAGCCGGCGGAGATCTCCATCCGGCAGAAGACGGTGACCAACGCCGCCATCCGTCAGCGGGTATGGATGATGGCAGGCGTGCACAAGCTCGATGCGCTGACCCGGATTCTCGAGACCGAGGACACGGACGGGGTCATCATCTTCGTCCGCACGCGCCTCGCCACGCAGGAGCTCGCCGACAAGCTGGCCGCGCGGGGCTTCACCGCGGCCGCCTTGAACGGCGATATCCCCCAGGCGCAGCGGGAGAAGACCGTCGACCGGCTGAAAGCCGGCGGGCTCGATATCCTCGTGGCCACGGACGTGGCGGCGCGCGGCCTCGACGTGGAGCGCGTGAGCCACGTCATCAACTATGACATCCCCAACGATCCGGAGGCCTACGTGCACCGGATCGGCCGCACCGGCCGGGCGGGGCGCAGCGGTGAGGCCATCCTCTTCGCCGCCAACCGCGAGCGCCGGCTGCTGCGCGCCATCGAGCGCGCCACGGGCCAGCCCATCGAGCCCATGGCGCTGCCCACGGCAGACGACGTGACCGACCGCCGGGCCGCGCGCTTCAAGGCCCGGATCACGGAAACGCTCGCCACGCAGGATCTCGCGTCGGCGCGGCGCCTGGTCGAGGACTACCAGCAGGAATTCGGGGTTCCGGTGATCGAGGTTGCCGCGGCCCTCGTCCTCATGAGCCAGGGCGACGCGCGACCGGCGATCGGGGTCGATGGGGCCGAGGCGGGGAAAGACGGCGAGCGAACGGCGGGGAACGCCGCGCCGGGGAGGGACCGGGCATCGGGACGCGAGACGGCAACCAGCGGGTACCGGCCGGAAGGTCCCGCCCGGCCCCAACGCGGCCGGGGCGGCGACGGCCCGGAGCCCGGCTTCGAGCGCTACCGCATCGAGGTGGGCCGGCAGCACGGCGTGCGCCCGGGCAACATCGTCGGTGCCATCGCCAACGAGGCGGAGGTGGACGCCCAGTATATCGGCCGCATCCAGATCTTCGATGACCACAGCCTCGTCGACCTGCCGGAGGGCATGCCGAAGGAAATCTACCGGCACCTGCAGTCGGTCTGGGTCAGCGGGCAGAAGCTGCGACTCTCCCGCGCCGGCGGCGGGCCCGAGGGCCCGCCCCACAAGCCCGGGCGGCGCAAAGCGGGGCCGAAAAAGGCCGGACCGAAGCGGCGCTAGCCCGCCGGGCTCAGGTCACTGGCCCGTCGCCTGCAGCACGAGCCAGGTCGTGTAGGCGCTATAGCAGCCGAGGAGCGCCAGCCCCTCCAGGCGGTTGATCCGGCCCTGGCCGACGAAGCCGAAGGCCATGGCGAGGAGCAGGAGCGTCAGCCCGATCATCGTCAGCCAGTCCCGGTAGAGGACCTCGGGGGCGATCGACGACAGCGGGTTGATGGTGCCGGCGATGCCGATGACCGCCAGCAGGTTGAACATGTTCGAGCCGACGACGTTGCCGATGGCGATGTCGTGCTCACCTCGACGCGCGGCGATTACCGATGCGGCCAGCTCGGGCAGCGATGTACCGAGCGCCACGATCGTCAGGCCGATGACCAGCTCACTGATGCCCAGCGCCCCGGCGATGCTGACCGCTCCGTACACGAGGACGCGGGAACTCACGATCAGCAGCAGGAAGCCCGCGACCAGCCAGAACACGGCCCGCCCCAGGGGCATCGCGCGGGCTGCCAGTTCCTGGTCGACCTCGCCGGCGAGCGGGTCGTGCCTGTTGCGCAGCCCCTCGACAATGGACCAGCCGATGAGGGCGAAGAAGCCGGCCAGCAGGCCCAGCGCCTCGAGGCGGCCGAGGACGCCGTTCCACAGGAGCAATCCCGTGACCAGGCTGATGAGCAGCAGCAGCGGCAGCTCCCGGCGCACGATCTTCGACTGCACGACGATCGGTGCGAGAAGCGCGGTGAGACCGAGGATAAGCCCGGTGTTGGTGATGTTCGAGCCGAGCGCGTTGCCCAGGGCCAGCGCCGGGCTGCCGTCAAGGGCAGCCATGGCCGAGACGACCATCTCCGGCGCCGAGGTGCCGAAGCCGACGATGACCATGCCGATGAGCAGCGAGGGCATGCCCGCGTGGCGCGCCGTGGCGGCG
>CAJWWA010000339.1 GCA_913048495.1 uncultured Halieaceae bacterium | reverse complement strand
ACTTCCTCGAGGCCATCTTCGGCGAGATCCTCGGCCAGCGCCTCCGAACTCTCGTCGTCCGCATCGTATTCGTCGCCGGGCATTTCGCCGCGGTCTTCTTCCTCGTCGCGCAACCGCGCTTCTTCCTCGGCAGCTTCGGCTTCCGCCTCGAGCAACGCTTCGCGGTCTTCCTTGGGAATCTGGTAATAGTCGGGATGGATCTCGCTGAAGGCGAGGAAACCGTGCCGATTGCCGCCGAAATCTACGAAGGCCGCCTGCAGCGACGGTTCGACGCGGGTTACTTTAGCGAGATAGATATTGCCCTTGATCTGCTTGTGATCGGCAGATTCGAAATCGAATTCCTCAATCCGGTTGCCCTTGAGCACCGCCACCCGGGTTTCTTCCTGGTGGCGCGCATCGATTAGCATGCGCGTTGCCATGTATATGTCTCCAGCCGCGACGGGGCAGGGGTAACCCTGCAGGCGCGCGGCACATGATGTTGGAAAGTCCGCGGCCCTGTGCGGGCATCGCGGTTTTTGCGAACCGGCCTAGTCCTGCGTCTGCAGCAGGCCGGGTATTCGTGACTGCGGGAGCGGCCGCGCGCTGTTTCTGCGCTGTCCGACCCGACATGGCGACACAGGCAGGCGCCTGTGCTGCGATTGTCGGGGAGTAACGGGCCATGTCCGGCATCAACCTGTATTGCCTTGGGTCGTAACGGATATGCCGCAACGACCGGATAAATAACGGAAATTCTCGATGACCCTCTTCGTCGCGGAATGTTCGCGCCGATCGGAGGCACCGGAAACCGATGAACGATCGCTAGCACCGTGGGTTTCGCACGGCAACCATATTGCGTCACGCGACAACAAAGCCGTAACCATACGGACAATGTCGATCCGCACTCATATTCTGCTGCTGGTGCTCGCACCGCTTGTGCTGGTCGCGCTGCTGGTGGTGTTTGCGCAGCGTATCCCCGTGCCCGAATTGGGCAGGGGATACGTGCTGCGCGTCGAATTGCCCGAGGTCGACGCGCCATCTGCATTGCCCGAGATCGCTGGGCGCGAGGGATTGTCGCTGGTGGTGATCGACCCGGGCCACGGCGGCGAGGACCCGGGGGCGCTCGGCCCCGGGCGGCTGCGAGAAAAGGACGTGGTGCTCGCCATCGCCCGGGAGCTGCACGACCACTTCGAGCGCGAGCCCGGCTTCAGCCCCACGCTGGTCCGCAGCGGCGACTATTACGTCAGTCTCCGCGGCCGCCGCGACCTCGCCCGCAAGCGCCAGGCCGACCTGTTCGTCTCCATTCACGCCGACGCCTTCACCCGCAAGGAGGCGAACGGCGCGTCTGTCTACGCCCTGTCCACCCGCGGTGCCACCAGTACCACCGCCCGCTACCTGGCCGAGAAGGAAAACGCCGCGGACCTCATCGGCGGCGTGCGCCTCGCCGACAAGGACGAGATGCTCGCCGAGGTGCTCGCGGACCTGTCCATGACTTCGACCCTGGATGCCAGCCTGAACATGGGCGCGAGCGTGCTCGGGGAGATGGACAGCGTGGCCCGGCTGCACAAGCGCCAGGTGGAGCAGGCCGCTTTCGCCGTACTCAAGTCGCCCGACATCCCGTCGATTCTCGTCGAGACGGGCTTCATCTCGAATCCGTCCGAGGCGCGCAAGCTCGCCACCGCGAGCTACCGCCGGCAGATGGCGGCGGCGATCTTCCGCGGCCTGCGTCGCTGGTGGCGGGACCACCCGCCGCCGGGCACGCTGCTGGCCTGGCAGAAGGAGAACGGCGTCGGCCGCCAGTACACCATCGCCCGCGGCGATACGCTCTCCGGCATCGCCCAGCGCTTCAACGTTTCCGTGGCGGACCTGAAGAGCTACAACGGCCTGCGCGGCGACCGCATCATGGTCGGCAAGACCCTGAAGATCCCCGCCAGCTGATGGCCTGTGTACCGGTCCAGGGAGGATGTGCCGCGTGGGATTGATCCATCGCCTGTCGCCGCGGCTGGCGAACCAGATCGCCGCCGGGGAGGTCGTGGAGCGGCCGGCCTCGGTGGTCAAGGAACTGCTCGAGAACGCCCTCGATGCCGGCGCGGACCGGCTCGAGATCGAGATCGAGGGCGCCGGCTCGCGGCTCATCCGCATCCGCGACAACGGCTGCGGTATCGGCGCGGAGGACCTGCCCCTGGCGCTGGCCCGGCACGCCACCAGCAAGATCGACAGCCTCGACGACCTCGAGGCGGTGCGCACCCTCGGCTTTCGCGGCGAGGCCCTGGCGAGCATCGGTTCCGTGTCCCGCCTTAGCATCACCAGCAACGACTCGGACGAGGGGCCGGGGCACCGCGCCGCCAGCGAAGGCCGGGACCAGGCGGTCACCGTCACCCCGGCGCCCCATCCCCGGGGGACGACCGTGGAGGTGCGGGACCTGTTCTTCAACACGCCGGCCCGGCGCAAGTTCCTGCGCACGGAAAAGACCGAGTTCGGCCACCTCGAGGAGGTGGTCAAGCGCCTCGCCCTGGCCCGCTTCGACGTCGCCTTCGACCTGCGCCACAACGGCCGCTCGGTGCATCGGCTGCGCCCGGCGGATACGGAGGCGGAGCAGCGCAGGCGGGTTGCCTCGGTCTGCGGCCCGGCCTTCCTCGAGCAGTCCCTGCCGCTTTCCCGGGAGGCGCCGGGTCTGCGCCTTGCCGGCTGGATCGGCCTGCCGACCTTTTCCCGCAGCCAGGCGGACCTGCAGTACTTCTTCGTCAACGGCCGCATCGTCCGCGACAAGGTGGTGGCGCACGCGGTGCGCCAGGCCTACCGCGACGTGCTCTACCACGGCCGTCACCCGGCCTACCTTCTTTACCTCGAGGTGGACCCGGCGCAGGTGGATGTGAACGTGCACCCGACCAAGCACGAGGTGCGCTTCCGCGAGTCGCGCGCCGTGCACAACCTCATCTACGGCACCCTGCACCGGGCGCTGGCGGAGCTGCGCCCGGGAGACAGCCCTGCGGCGGTGCCGGCGGCGGCGCTGGCCGGGGAACCGGTGCCTGCCCAGGGCGGTCTCGGCCTTGCCGGTGCGGCGGCGCCCGCGGGGCCCGCGCCCGGTTCCCGCGTGCCGCCGGCCCCGGGGGGGCGGGGCCCCCTGGGCCCCCCCCTGGGGCCCCAGGGGACCCGAAATTAGGGGGTCTGGGCAGACACAGGGCCCCCCGCAGGGGTCCCTATGGGTCTTCCCAGACCCCCCCTTTAGTAGGTATAATGCCCCTCTGGGGCATGGTT
>CAJWWA010000338.1 GCA_913048495.1 uncultured Halieaceae bacterium | reverse complement strand
CCTCAGCATGTAGGGCCGCACGAAGGCCTTGATGTCACTGGGGAAGGTGCGCGTGTAGGTTTCGCCGCCGCCGAAGAGCAGCCGGTTGTCCGCGGACAACTTCCAGTAGTTGATGACGAAGCGCGTGTCGGACATGGAGGCATCGTCGCGGATCAGCCGGCGCGCGGTCGCCTCGGGCAGCGGTTCCGTGGCCAGCATGTAGTTGTTGATGGGCATGATGCGCCCCGCGCAGCGCTTCTCGAGCTTGTCGAGATAGCCGTTGCAGCCGAGCACGAGGTAGCGCGCCTTGACCGTGCCCCGCGCGGTGCGCACGCGAACGGCAGTATCTTCCCGGTAATCGAGGACGCGGCTGTCCTCGAACAGTTCCGCGCCGAGGTCGCGCGCCGCGGCCGCCAGGCCCAGCGCGTAGTTGAGCGGGTGCAGGTGGCGGGCGCCGTAGTCCATCAGGCCGCCGTGCATGCCCTGCGCCGAGGTCCACTCGGGCAGTTCCGCCGGCGGCACGTAGCGCAGCTGGTCGTAACCGTAGCGCGCTGCCAGGTGCTCCGCCTCGCCGGCGAGGTCCTCGCCCGCCTGCGCGCTCGAGGCGACGTGCAGGTTGCCGGTCTTCAGTTCGCAGTCGATGGCGAACTCGTCGATGAGGCCGCAGACCGTGTCCACGGCCTCGAGGCCCAGGTCCCAGAGCGCCCGGGCACGCTCATCGCCCACCAGTTTCTCGAGCTCGGGCTGGTCGACCCGCTGCCCGGTTCCCACGTGGCCGCCGTTGCGCCCGGAAGCGCCCCAGCCGACCTTGTTGGCCTCGAGAAGAATGACGCTGTAACCGCGGCGGCGCAGGTGAATGGCGCTGGACAGGCCCGTGTAGCCGCCGCCGATGATGCAGACGTCGACCTCCCGATCACCCTCGAGGCGGGGGAAGGAAAGGTCGCGGTTGGCACTGGCGGCATACCAGGAATCGGTGTGGGGCTGGCCTTCGTCCATGGCAAAACTCTAGCAGCTGGCGATGCGCGCCAAGGATACCACCCCGGGGTCAGCCGCACTTGCCGCCCCGCGAAAGGTGCTGCGATACTGCCGTCAACTCCCCCAGCGGACGCGCCCATGGACGATGTAAAGCAGGTCATCCGGGACTGGCTCAAGCAGCACCAGATCTCGGAGGTCGAGGTGCTGGTGCCCGACCTCACGGGCAACGCCCGGGGCAAGTTCATCCCCGCCCACCAGTTCCTCAACGACAGCCTGCCGAAGCTTCCCGAGAGCATCCTCGTGCAGACGGTGACCGGCGAGTACTCGGACGAGCACTGGGAGTTCGTCGAGCCCACCGACACGGACATGCTGCTGAAGCCCGATGTCAGCACCCTGCGCGTGGTGCCCTGGGCGCGCGAACCCACCGCGCAGATCATCCACGACTGCTACAACCTGAAGGGCGACCTGCACCCGCTGGCCTCGCGCACGATCCTGCGCAAGGTTCTCGCCGCCTACAGCGAGGCCGGCCTGTCGCCGGTGGTGGCGCCGGAGGTCGAGTTCTACCTGGTCGCCCGCAACCTCGACTCCGACTACGAGCTCGAGCCCCCCGCGGGCCGCTCCGGCCGCAAGGAGACCGCGCGCCTGTCCTACGGCATCGATGCCGTGGCGGAGTTCGAGGACTTCGTGGAGGACATGTACGAGTTTGCCGATGCGCAGGAGCTCGACGTGGATACGCTGATCCACGAGAACGGCGCCGCGCAGATGGAGATCAACTTCCGCCACGGCGATCCGCTCAAGCTCGCGGACCAGGTCTTCGTGTTCAAGCGCACCGTGCGCGAGACGGCGCACAAGCACGACATGTACGCCACCTTCATGGCCAAGCCGATGCGCATCGAGCCGGGCAGCGCGCTGCACATCCACCAGAGCGTGCTCGACGTTGAAACCGGCCGCAACATCTTCGCCAAGGACGACGGCACCTTTACGCCGGCGCTCCTGAGCTACATCGCCGGCCTGCAGCGCTACACGCCGGAGCTGATCAGCCTGTACGCGCCGAACGTGAATTCCTACCGGCGCCTGGCGCCGGATATCTCCGCACCGATCAACCTGAACTGGGGCTTCGACAACCGCACCACCGCGTTCCGCGTGCCGCACAGCGCGCCGGACCACACGCGGGTCGAGAACCGCTTCCCCGGCGCCGATGCCAACCCTTATCTCGCCATCGCCGCGAGCCTGGCCAGCGGCCTGCTCGGCATGCGCGAGCAGCTGACGCCGACGGAGCCCCACGCCGGTACGGCCAACGAGGACGACGTGGAGGTCGCGCGCACGCTGGAAGAGGGCCTGCGCAACCTACGCGCCACGCCCGCGCTCTGCGACCTTTTCGGGGACCTGTTCCTGCGCGCCTACACGGCCGTGAAGCTCGACGAGTTCGAGGAGTTCAATCGCGTGATCAGCTCCTGGGAACGGGAGCATCTCCTGCTGCAGGTCTGAGCGCGCGATGACCCTGACCGGTCGCCTCTTCGACAGCCGCCGCGGCTACCGTCTGTTCCAGGCGGTGAAGTACGCGACCTATCTCGCGCTCTGCTTCAACGTCTACCTGTTCCTGCGCGAGGAACTCGGCTCCCTGGAGCACACCTTCACCGGCGGCCTTGCTCTCGGCGAGGTGGTCCAGGTCTTCGCCGCCACCATCGACACCGCGGCCTGGGTGATTCTGCTGCTGCTGTTCGAGCTGGAGACCTGGGTGCTGGACGACGAGCAGATCCGCGGCTGGACGCGCCGGGCCCTGCACTGGACGCGGCTCGCCTGCGGCGCCGCGATCGTCTACGCCTTCACCGGCTACCTGGCCGAGCTGGCGACGCTCCTCGACGCTACCGTGCTCGAGAGCTTCGACGCCTGCCGGCGGGTGTCCGAGCCCTGGTCGGTGCTCGACAAGCTCGATGAGTACTCGCCGCTGTCGGCGGCGAACTGCGCCAGCCTCGGTGCGGCGCCGCTGCAGATCAACGGTTTCCAGATCCTGGCCGATGCCGACGTGCTGCAGCAGGCGCGCTGGCTGGCCTGGACGGACGTGATCAACGCCGGGGCCTGGATCCTGGTGGTGATCCTGCTCGAGGTGGAAGTGCGTCTGCAGCTGCGGGGCGACCTGTCGGACCACATCATGCGGATCAACAAGTTCCTGAAGTTCGGGGTGTACGGGGTGCTGTTCCTGGCGGCGGCCTACTGGGGCTACGCGGGGGATTTCCTGGACTTCTGGGACGCTTTCCTCTGGCTCTTCGCGTTCATCTTCATCGAGCTGAAC
>CAJWWA010000337.1 GCA_913048495.1 uncultured Halieaceae bacterium | reverse complement strand
CCGAACTCGCCTTCGACGAGGTCCGCACCGGTCTCGCGCCCGCGGACAAGAGCGCCGCCGTCGCTGCCCTGCAGCGCGCCGGCGCGGTGGTGATCATGGTCGGCGACGGCCTCAACGACGCCCCGGTGCTGAAGGTCGCCGACGCCTCCCTGGCCGTGGCCGGCGCCACGGACCTCGCGCGGACCCAGGCGGACTTCATGGTCACCGAGGGCGACCTCGACCGGGTCAGCCTGCTGCTGGCGCACGCGGCGAAATGCCGCAGCGTCACCCGGCAGAACCTGGCCTGGGCGCTGGGCTACAATGGTGTCGGCATCCCCCTGGCAGCCCTCGGCCACGTGCCGCCCTGGGCCGCGGCGATCGGCATGTCCCTGAGCTCACTGCTGGTCGTCGGCAACTCCCTGCGCCTGGCCCGCTGCCGCCGCCCCTGAAAGCGTATTCAAGGAGCGTCCATGGACAGCCTGTACCTGCTCATCCCCGTCGCCCTGATCTTCGTGGCGGTGGCCGTGAAGCTGCTGCTCTGGGCCATCGACAGCGGCCAGTACGACGACCTCGACAAGGAGGGCTGGCGCATCCTCGCCGACGATGACAAACCGGCGCACCGTGCCGACGGACAGCGCGAAGGCGACGGCCCCGGCGCCGACAGCGACGACCCTGGCGAGGAGCACGGGCCGTGAGTCCCGCAGACTACGTCGCAGCCTTCGGCATCGGTCTCGCCGGCGCCGGGCACTGTCTCGGCATGTGCGGCGGCATCGCCGCCGCCCTGAGCCTAGGCGGCCAGACCCGCCCGTCGCTCACCCTCGCCTACCACGGCGGCCGCATCACCAGCTACGGGGCCCTGGGCGCCCTCCTCGGCTTCCTCGCCGGCAGCATCAATCTCGCGGCGTGGACCCTCGGCCTGCGCTACCTCGCGGGCGTGCTGCTCATCCTCATGGGCCTGTACATCGCCGACTGGTGGCGCGGCCTCACGCTCGTGGAACGCGCCGGGGCGGTCCTCTGGCGCCCGGTGCAGCGTTTCTCGTCGCGCTTCCTGCCGGTCACCAGCCCGGGGCAGGGTTTCGCCCTCGGCCTCGGCTGGGGCCTCATGCCCTGCGGCCTGATCTACAGCGGCCTCGCCTGGGCGGCTACCGCGCAGAGCGCCTGGGGCGCGGGCAGCCTGATGCTCGCCTTCGGCGCCGGCACGCTGCCGGCAATGCTGGCGACCAGCTTCGGCGCCAGCGGGGTGCAGTCCCTGCTGCGCCGCCGCGGGCTCAAGGTGCTCATCGCCCTGCTGCTCATTGCTTCCGGCATCTGGACCCTCTACCTGGTCGCCAGCCATGGCGGCCACCTGCTGC
Source organism: uncultured Halieaceae bacterium (assembly GCA_913048495.1). Lineage (GTDB taxonomy): Bacteria > Pseudomonadota > Gammaproteobacteria > Pseudomonadales > Halieaceae > Pseudohaliea. The sequence continues at coordinate 1,942 of CAJWWA010000337.1, read as the reverse complement.
AGCGCAGCCTGCCGGTGCCCGGCGAGGCACCCGCATCGATGCCGATGCAAGGCGGCCCGATGGAGGGCCATAGCCACCACGGCTGAGCACCGGCCCTGTGCACGGGCCCGGCACAAAAAAACCCCGCGTGAAAGCGGGGTCAGCGGGACCTGACCGCGGCCCGGGGACCGCGGTATCAGTCGTCGTTCAGAACTTGTAGGCGATGCCGATGTTGTAGACCCAGGGGTCGATGTCCACGTCGAAGCTCACCGTGCCGACATCCGTTACCACGTCAGCGGTGGTGCCGATGTCGATGTACCAGACACCGGCGTTCAGCATCCAGTTGTCGTTCAGCGGGATATCCACACCGGCCTGGCCGGCGAGGCCCCAGGAGTCGTCCAGGTCTAGCCGGGCACTGGTAGCGCCGAGGACCGCACCCAGGGCTTCGCCCAGCGCGGGGTCGACGTCCTCGTCGAAGAAGTAGGTGTAATTCACGCCGATGCCGACGTAGGGCTGCCAGCCGGCCTGGCCGCCGCGCGGGTAGTACTGCAGGCTCACCGTCGGCGGCAGGTGCTTGGTGCTGCCGGCATCGATGCCGAGGTCGGGCTGGGTGATGTCGTGCTCGAAGGGCGTGGCGGCAAGGAGTTCGACGCCCCAGACGTCGGTCACCATGTAGGTGCCGATGATGCTCAGCTGCGTGTCATCGTCGACGTCGACACCGCCCGGCAGCACTGTCGCGGGCTCCGTCGGCAGCACGATGGAATCGCTGTCGCCCGACGGATCGACGTTGATAATACCGGCGCGGATAATGATGTCGCCGGCTTCGTGGGCCTGCGCGGTCAGTGCGCCGCCAGCCGCGATCGCGGCCGCGACGGCCACAGCCAGTTTCGTTTTCATAGTTCACTCCTTGCTTGCGGGACCCGGCGCACAGGCGCCGTCGAATTGCCGTGCATCATAGAAAGGGCTCGAATCCCGGGCATTGACACCGATCAAGCAACACACCGGTTTCGCTGCGGCTGTCGCGGGCACTACAATAGCGGCCTTTCCCGTTATGGAGTCGAGGCGCCCGCGCGGGCGCACGCAGCGTATGGAATTCGATTACGACGTCCTGGTCATCGGCAGCGGTCCGGCCGGCGAGAGCGCCGCCCTCAACGCCGCCAAGCACAACAAGCGCGCTGCCGTGGTCGAGGAATACAGCATGGTCGGTGGCGGCTGCACGCACCGCGGCACCATTCCCTCGAAGGCACTCCGGCACGCGGTGAAGCAGCTCATGCGCTTCAACACCGGCAAGCTGTTCCGGGACATCGGCCACAGCCGGCAGATCCCATACCCCACCGCGCTCTCCGTGGCCGCCGGCGTGATCGAGCGGCAGGTGGAAATGCGCAGCAAGTTCTACGCGCGCAACGGCATCGCCGTGTACAAGGGCCGGGCGCAGTTCCGCGACGCCAACACCGTGGTGGTGGAAGAGAGCGACGGCAGCCTGGACTCGCTCACGGCCCGCGACGTGGTCATCGCCACCGGCTCCCGCCCCTACCATCCGCCGGACGTGGACTTCAGCCACCCGCGGGTCTACGACAGCGACAGCATCCTCGACCTCCAGCACACGCCGCGCAAGCTGCTCATCTACGGCGCCGGGGTGATCGGCTGCGAGTACGCGTCGATCTTTTCCGGCCTGGGCATCAAGGTCGAGCTGGTCAACAGCTTCGACAACCTGCTCGCCTTCCTCGACGACGAGATCTCCATCGCGCTCAGCTATCACCTGCGCGACCTCGGAGTCATGGTCCGCCACCGCGAGACCTACGAACGCGTGGAGGCGACCGACGGCGGTGTCGTGCTGCACCTCGAGAGCGGCAAGAAGCTGCGCGGCGACGCCCTCCTGTGGTGCAACGGCCGCACCGGTAACACGGACCGGCTGGCTCTCGACAAGGTCGGCCTGGAGGCCGACAGCCGCGGCCAGCTGCGC
>CAJWWA010000336.1 GCA_913048495.1 uncultured Halieaceae bacterium | reverse complement strand
GCCTGCGTCAGGCGGATGCGGCGCTGAAAGAGGCGTTACCCGCGCGCCGCCGGGGTGCCGCTGTGGCGGCTGCCCGGTAGAACCGGTTACGCGCCGGGCTGTCAGTAATAAGCCTGGCTGCGGTCCGTGTGGTCGGTGACATCGCGTACACCGGCCAGCTGCGGCAGCTGGTCCATCAGCGAGCGCTCGACGCCGTTCTTGAGCGTGATGTCCACGGCGCTGCAACCCTGGCAGCCGCCGCCGAACTGGAGCACTGCGTAGTTGTCGCCGGTGACCTCGACCAGGCTCACCTCGCCGCCATGCGCCGCCAGGGACGGGTTGATCTCGTTGTAGAGGATGTAGTTGATCCGGTCCTCGATGGGGCTGTCATCGCCCACCCTCGGCATCTTCGCGTTCGGCGCCTTGATCGTGAGCTGCCCGCCCATGCGGTCCTTGGCGAAGTCGACGAGGGCGTCTTCCAGGAAAGGGACGCTGCGCGGTTCGAACCAGGCCTTCAGCTTGTCGAACTGGTGCTCCACGTCCTCTTCGCGGACATCCCCTTCGCGGCAGTAGGCGATGCAGGTCTCCGCCCTCGGCGTGCCTGGCTGGTTGATGAAGACGCGCACACCCAGCGCATCCTCCTGCTTCTCGAGGAGTTCGGCGAGATAATCCTGGGCGGCTTCCGTGATGGTGATCATGTTGGGCGCTTCTTCCTGAGTGATTTACTCGGGTATTATAGCAGCCCCGGTCGGGGCGCGTGCAAGCGCGCGCCAGCCTGCCCGCCGTCTTTGCAACGGGCGGCCAAACCTCCGCAGAATGCCTGCGCGTGGCAGCGGCGAAGGGCGAGAACCCAGCCGGCAGCCCGCCGTTCTGCTAGACTACGCCGCTTTTGATTGCCGACGCCCCGGCCGCGCCCGGGGGTTCCCACAACCAGCCAGAGGTTCCCGTGGCCAACGACACACCGCCCAGGATCAGCCCCATCGACAGCGAGCTGCGCGCGCAGCTCGACGCCCGCATCCTCGTGATCGACGGCGCCATGGGCACGATGATCCAGGGCGAGGGGCTGGTCGAGGCGGACTACCGCGGCGAGCGCTTCGCCGACCACGCGGGCGACCTCAAGGGCAACAACGACCTGCTCTCGCTCACGCGCCCGGACGTGGTGCGCCGCATCCACGAGGCCTACCTCGCGGCGGGCGCGGACATCATCGAGACCAACACCTTCAACAGCACCGCCGTGGCCCAGGGCGATTACGGCCTGGAGGCGCTGGCACGGGAGCTCAACGTCGAGGGCGCGCGGCTGGCCCGCGCCGCCGTCGATGCGGCCATGGCGGAAGAACCCGACCGGCGCTGCTACGTGGCCGGTGTGCTCGGGCCGACCCCGCGCACGGCGTCCATCTCCCCGGACGTCAACGACCCCGGCGCGCGCAACATCGACTTCGACACCCTGGTCCGGGACTACCGCGAGGCCGTGGAAGGCCTCGTGGACGGCGGCGTGGACCTGCTCATGATCGAGACGGTCTTCGACACGCTGAACGCCAAGGCCGCCATCTTCGCCGCCGAGGGCGTGTTCGAGGACCGCGGCGAGGCCCTGCCGCTGATGATCTCCGTGACCTTCCCGGACACCAGCGGCCGCAACCTGTCCGGGCAGCGGCCGGAGGCTTTCTGGAACGCCATCGCCCACGCCCGCCCGCTCATCGTCGGCAGCAACTGCGGGCGCCGCTTCGCGGAGGTGCGGCCCTTCCTCGAGGAGCTCTCCAACACGGTGGACTGCTACTTCTCCGCGCACCTGAACGCGGGCCTGCCGAACGCCTTCGGCGAGTACGACGAGCAGCCCGCCGACATGCAGGCGGAGTTCCGCGACTTCGCCCGCCGCGGGTTCCTCAACCTCGCCGGCGGCTGCTGCGGCACGGGACCCGAGCACATCGCCGCCATTGCCGCGGCCGTTGACGGCATTGCCCCGCGCCCCCTCCCCGAGCACCAGCCGGCCTGCCGCCTGAGCGGCCTCGAGCCGTTCAACATCGGCGCCGACACCCTGTTCGTGAACGTGGGCGAGCGCTGCAACGTCACCGGCTCGGCCCGCTTCAAGCGCCTGGTGCTCGAGGGTGACTACGCCACGGCCCTGGACGTGGCGCGCACGCAGGTCGAGGACGGCGCCCTGGTCATCGACGTGAACATGGACGAGGGCATGCTCGACGCCGAGGAGGCCATGGTGACCTTCCTGCGCCTGGTGGCGTCGGAGCCGGACATCTCCCGCGTGCCGGTGATGATCGACTCCTCGCGCTGGTCCGTGATCGAGGCGGGCCTGAAATGCGTGCAGGGCAAGGCCGTGGTGAACTCCATCAGCCTCAAGGCCGGCGAGGCCGAGTTCCTCGAGCAGGCCCGGCTGTGCCAGCGCTACGGCGCCGCCGTGGTGGTCATGGCCTTCGACGAGGACGGCCAGGCCGACACGCTGGAACGGCGCAAGGCGATCTGCCGGCGCAGCTACGACCTGCTCCGGGAGCGTCTCGACTTCAACCCGAACGACATCATCTTCGACCCGAACATCTTCGCGGTCGCCACGGGGATCGCCGAGCACAACAACTACGCCGTGGACTTCATCGAGGCGACACGCTTTATCAAGGCAGAACTCCCCGGCGCCCTGGTCTCCGGCGGCGTGTCCAACGTGTCCTTCTCGTTCCGCGGCAACAACACGGTGCGCGAGGCGATCCACTCCGTGTTCCTCTACCACGCGATCCGCGCCGGCATGGACATGGGCATCGTCAACGCCGGCCAGCTCGCGGTGTACGACGAGCTGCCGGAGGAACTGCGCGAGGGGGTCGAGGACGTCGTCCTCAACCGGCGCGACGACGCCACCGAGCGCCTCCTCGACCTCGCCGAGCGCTACCGGGGCGACGGCAGGGGCAGCGAGCGCAAGGAGGACCTCGCCTGGCGCGAGTGGCCCGTGGCGAAGCGCCTGGAACACGCCCTGGTGAAGGGCATCAACAGCTACATCGAGGAGGACGCGGAGGCCGCGCGGCAGACCGTCGAGCACCCCATCGAGGTCATCGAGGGGCCGCTCATGGACGGTATGAACGTCGTCGGCGACCTCTTCGGCGAGGGCAAGATGTTCCTGCCGCAGGTCGTGAAGAGCGCCCGCGTCATGAAGCAGGCGGTCGCCTACCTGCAGCCCTACATCGAGGCGGAAAAGCGCGAGGGCTCGAAGCCCAATGGCCGGATCCTCATGGCCACGGTCAAGGGTGACGTGCACGACATCGGCAAGAACATCGTCGGCGTGGTCCTGCAGTGCAACGGATATG
>CAJWWA010000335.1 GCA_913048495.1 uncultured Halieaceae bacterium | reverse complement strand
GCGGATACCGTTTTTCCATCTGGTGAATTGATGAAGGGCAAGCGCGGGCTTGTCATGGGCGTGGCCAACAAGAACTCCATCGCCTGGGGCATTGCCCAGCAGCTGGCCGCCCAGGGGTTTAACCTCGGCCGTGTAGTCCTCGAGGTCGTGCTCGGAGCGCAGCATGCGCAGGCGCCCGCCCTCGTGGTCCCAGCTTTCGTTGAAGTAGACCAGCACGGTGATCACCTTGCTCCAGTGGTCCGTGTGGATGTTGCCGTCGCTCTGCTCGCAGTACTTGCGCACCGTGATGGTGGTGGGGCAGTGCGTCAGGTCCACGCCGAACTTGTCGCCGAGGGCCTGGCGGAAGGCGTTGGTCTGCAGTTCCCCCAGGAAGGTCGAGAACTGTGCGCCGTAGTGCAGGTCGGCGAGATCGTGATTGGTGGCCGTATCGATGGCCGGGTAGTCCGCGTTGACGCGGGCCAGGGCCTCCGGCGGCAGGAAATCCGGCACCACGATGTAGTCGAAGGGGTCGGTGTGGAGTTCACAGGCCTCGAGGGCCGACAGGTCGATCAGGGTCACGGGTTGTCCTCGTTCGGCTAGGGTCGGGCTCAGGCGGCCTGCTGGCGCACCAGGGCCAGCGCGTCGTGGCGCACGTGGTTGTGGGCCATCTCGCTGCGGATGTCCTGTTCGCTGATAATTCCCTCGTCCAGGCACTCGCTGACGAGGCGGAAGAAAAACGCCTCCTGGGCCGGATCTGGGTGGCGCTTGTAGGTCCCGGCCAGCGCGTAGTCCCCGAAGATGGCGCGGCGAGCCCGACGCAGCCAGTGCTTCGGCGGGAACAGGCGGAACTTGTCCGCCGGGCGGAAGTCGATCGGCAGGCCCGTCTTCCACGGCTGGTGGCGGCGCTTGGTGGTATGCAGGAGTTGCGTGCGCGGGGTCAGCCGGTCGAAGTCGTTCCACTCGTCCTCGAACAGGCCGATGCAGCTGCGGTCCTCGAGCTTCAGGCTGATCCAGTCCATGTAGTCGCGCTTGAAGGCGAACATCTCGTTGAACTGCTCCTCCACCCGCCAGTGCGTAAGCTTTGCGCAGTCGAGGAGCATGACGCTGGAAGCCAGCGCGCCGCCCTTGCCCTTGTTGCCGGACTTCGGCCGGCACATAAGCGCCATGCCGTCCATGTCCCGGGAGAGCAGCTCCCAGATGTCGCCGACGGCAAACACGTCCGGGTCGATTACCACGGCGCGACCCCGGTAGCCCATGAGCTCCGGCGGCATGAAGCGCAGCGGCGTAAAGGACTGCAGGTCGTCATTCAGCCAGCGGCGCTTGTCACCGTGGCGCAGGTAGAGCTCGCCCTCCTTCGCGTGCAGGAAGGGCTGGTTGCGCACCTCGATGAACTCGACGTCGAAGCGGTCGGCGTGCGCCGAGTGCTTCTCGAGCGAGTATTTGCCGACGATGGCGCCGAGGATCTGCTTGTGGTTGACGTGGATATAGACCCTGGGCTTCGGCGATGCCGGCGCCGCCGCACTGTTCTTGCTGCTCATGGTGGCCTCTTTCTGTGACGGTGAGCGGAGGACCCGGGGGCGTCCGCTCAGGCTGAGGCCACCCTAGCCGTGAGGCCGGCAATCGACATCGGCTGATTGACCGAGGGGGGAACGGTACTTTTCCCGGCCCGCTGCGGGGAACTTCCCCGGTGCCTCAGGAAGCGGTGTGTCGCCCGTCCCTCAGGTGCCTCCTGAGAGCTGCGGAGGCCTCAGGAGAGATAGCCCAGCTGGTAACCCCGCGCGACCACGGCCGCCTGGGTACTCGCGCCCAGCTTGAGGCGAAGCTTCTCCACGTGGGTGCGGACCGTGGAGGTGCTGAGGCCCAGCAGCCTTGCCGCGCTGCCGGTCGTTTCCCCGGCGGCGAGGAGCTCGAGCACGGCGAGTTCCCGCTCCGTGATGGCCTGCCAGGGAGCCGGGTGGGCCTTGCCGCCCGGGGTCAGTGAGCAGATCACGTTGTCGCCTATCGGCACGCAGGAAAGCAGGTGCTGCTGCCCCTCGCGGCGCACGCTGGCCGCCGCCGGGCTGTCCAGCCCCGCCTCGAGCAGCCGCGCGGCGCAGCCGTCGTGACAGGGCCGCTCGCCGCTGCCGCCCAGCGCCGCCATCGCATCGCAGCAACGCTCACCCCCGCGGTCGCCCAGGAGCTGTCGGCTGGCGCGGTTCTGCCTGACGACGGTACCGTCCCCGGCGACAATTGCCACCGCGGTCTGTCCGCTATACCTGCGCATCGGTCGGCCTCGCAATGGTCCCGATAGTCTGCCAATTGTCGGCCAGAAGGCGTTCCGGCAGCTTGACGCAGATCAGCGCGCCGGCGTGTTTCCGGCCAACCCCGGCGCGCTGCTTCCGCGACCCCCGAGCGTCACCTTGGCCTATACTGGTGTAACTGATCCGTGCTGGGACTCCCGCGAGGTCCTGCATTGAGCCCCGGTTCATCCCAAGGAGTCTTTGTCTCATGAAGCCTCTCACCTGGCTGTCCCCGCTGATCCTGATGCTGTTACCTGCGGCGTATGCCCTGGCGGACAGCACCGACGCGGCCTGCGCCGTTTACCCCCGGGGCGAGGATCACACCGACGTGGTCATGCCCTGCACTTTCAGCCAGCGCCAGGGCTACGTCACGATCCGTCGGGCCGACGGTGTCGAGCATGACCTCTCGCCCTCCGGCGATGCGGTGGGCGTCTTCACCGACGCCGCGGGCGAATCCGTCTACCGCCAGTCCGGCCTCGGCGACCAGGGACTGATTTTCCGTTTCCCGACCGAGAGCGTTTACGTCTACTGGAGTACGTCGATGCTCGAGGGGCCGGACGAGTCGAACCCGACCTGGCCGTTCAGCACCGCCGATTATGACGCGACGGCCCTGTTGCGCTGCAAGGCACCCGGCGAGGAGGCGTTCGGGTCCTGCCCCGCCGGCATCCTGCGCATGGAGGGCGGTGAAGCGTCGATCGTGGTGCGCGATCCTTCGGGCGAGGAGTTCACGATCAACTTCATGAGCAACTACGTCAATGCGACCAACCGGGAGGTCGAGGCGCAGCTGGACGGCGACACCTGGATTCTCCATTTTGCCAACGGGCAGCAGTGGCAAGTACCGCTCGCTGCCATCGAGGGCGGTTGATGTTGTCGCAGGGCAGCAGGTGGGTAGGGTTGCTCGGGGTGCTGGTTCTTGCGCTGTCCGGCCCCGCAGCCGTTTCGGGTGAGGCCGGGGAACCCGCGCAGGAAGCCACTGCAGGGACGCTACTCGGCGAACCCTTGCGCGTGTCGGGCGCGGACGAGGCTCGCGGCGTCG
>CAJWWA010000334.1 GCA_913048495.1 uncultured Halieaceae bacterium | reverse complement strand
GAGGGTCTGGAAGTAGCCTTTGCCGGCCGTTCCAACGCAGGCAAGTCGAGCGCGCTGAACACCCTGACCCATGCCAACCTGGCGCGCACTTCGAAGACCCCGGGCCGCACCCAGCTGCTCAACTTCTTTCGCCTCGATGACGAACGCCGACTGGTCGACCTGCCCGGCTACGGCTACGCCAAGGTGCCGATCCCGCTCAAGCAGCACTGGCAGCGCCACCTGGAAGCCTACCTGGGCAGCCGCGAGAGCCTGGCCGGCGTGTTCCTGATGATGGATATCCGCCATCCGCTGACCGAGTTCGACCGCATGATGCTGGACTGGGCGAGCGCCAGCCAGATGCCCTTGCACATCCTGTTGACCAAGTCCGACAGGCTGGCCTTCGGCGCCGCGAAGAACGCGTTGCTGGCCATCCAGCGCGACATTCACAAAGGCTGGGGCGCCGACGTCAGCGTCCAGCTGTTCTCGGCACCGAAGCGGCAGGGGGTCGAGGAAGCGCAGCTGGTGCTGGCGAACTGGCTGGGAATGCTGGACGAGGCAGCCGAAGACGAGCACGAGCCCGAAGCATAGAGTGGGCCAGGCGTTGCCGATTCCTGCAGCCCTGGGCCGGAGTTCCGGTGGATGCAAGAAGCGACATCCACCCTACGAAATCCGGCACCAATCACTAAAATCACCCGAATTTCACCCCACCAACCACCTCGCAGAAGCCGGAAAGGCGCCGAGAATCGACGCCCACCCGGCCCTCAGCGCAACTCAATCGCGATAGGCATCCACCGGCACGCAGGCGCAGAACAGGTTGCGATCGCCGTAGACGTTGTCCACCCGATTCACCGCCGGCCAGTACTTGTGGGCACGGGAGTGGGCGCTCGGCGTTACCGCTTCGGCGATGCTGTACGGCCGGTCCCACTCACCGATCACGTCAGCCAACGTATGCGGCGCGCGCACCAGCGGATTGTTGTCCGCCGGCCACTCACCACCCTGGACCTTGGCGATCTCCGCGCGGATGCTCAGCATCGCTTCGACGAAGCGATCCAGCTCGGCTTTCGACTCGCTCTCGGTGGGCTCGATCATCAACGTGCCGGGCACCGGGAAGGACATGGTCGGCGCGTGGAAGCCGAAGTCGATGAGCCGCTTCGCCACGTCCTCCTCGCCGATCCCGCTCGCCTCCTTCAGCGGCCGCAGGTCGATGATGCACTCGTGGGCGACGCGCCCGTTGCGCCCGGTGTAGAGGATCGGGAAGTGCGGCGCCAGCCGGTGGGCAATGTAGTTCGCCGAGAGAATGGCAACCTCGCTGGCGCGGGTCAGGCCGCGCGCGCCCATGAGGGCGATGTAGGTCCAGGGGATCGGCAGGATGGAGGCGCTGCCCCAGGGCGTGGCCGAGACCACGTCGTTGTCGGTGGCGAGCCCGGGCACGGGCACCACCGGGTGCGAGGGCAGGAAGGGTTCGAGATGCGCGCCGACACCGATCGGGCCCATGCCCGGGCCGCCGCCGCCGTGTGGAATGCAGAAGGTCTTGTGCAGGTTCAGGTGCGAGACGTCGGCGCCGAATTCGCCGGGCGCTGCGATCCCGACCAGGGCGTTGAGGTTGGCGCCGTCCACGTAGACCTGGCCGCCGTGGGCGTGGATCAGCTCGCACAGCTCGACGATCGATTCCTCGAACACGCCGTGGGTCGACGGATAGGTGACCATGATCGCCGCGAGCTGCTCGCTGTGTGCCTCGACCTTTGCCTTCAGGTCGTCCATGGCCACGTTGCCCTCGCTGTCGCAGTCGACGATTACGATGCGCATGCCGGCGAGCGCGGCGCTGGCGGGGTTGGTGCCGTGGGCCGACGCGGGGATGAGACAGAGGTCCCGGTGCCCCTCGCCGCGGGCCTGGTGATAGCGGCGGATGGCGAGCAGGCCGGCGTACTCGCCCTGGGAACCGGCGTTGGGCTGCAGGGAGATGGCGTCGTAGCCGGTGCACTCGCGGAGCATGTGCGAGAGCTCGTCGAGGAGCGCGCGATAGCCCTCGGTCTGCGCGGCGGGGGCGAACGGGTGGATGCGGGCGAACCCGGGCCAGCTTATCGGTAGCATCTCCGTGGTCGCGTTCAGCTTCATGGTGCAGCTGCCGAGCGGGATCATGGCCCGGTTCAGGGCGATGTCCCGGCCCTCCAGCCGGTGCAGGTAGCGGAGCATCTCCGTCTCGGACTGGAAGCTGTTGAAGAGCGGGTGCTGCAGGTAGTCGACGGGGCGTTCCAGTGCCTTCGGCAGGCCGCTGGGCACCGCCGGGTCGTCGGCGACTTCGGCGCTGTCGCCGAACACGGAAAGGAGCTCGGTCACGTCCGCCAGGGTGGTGGTCTCATCGAGGGCGATGCCCAGGCGATCGTCGCCGACGGGGCGCAGGTTCATACCGGCGGCCTCCGCGGCGGCCAGCAGCTCTGCCTGCCGGTCACCGACGCGCACGGTGACGGTGTCGAACCAGTGCGCGTTGTCGAGGGTGAAGCCGGCCGCCGTCAGCCGCGCGGCGAGCAGGCTGGTGAGCCGATGCACGCGCTCGGCGATGCGGCGCAGCCCGTCCGGACCGTGATACATGGCGTAGAAGGCCGCCATGATCGCCAGCAGGGCCTGCGCCGTGCAGATGTTGCTGGTGGCTTTCTCGCGGCGGATGTGCTGCTCGCGCGTCTGCATCGCCATGCGCAGCGCCTGCCGGCCGTGCCGGTCGACGGACACGCCGATGATGCGCCCGGGTGTCGAGCGCTTGTAGCTGTCGCGGGTGGCAAAGAAGGCGGCGTGCGGGCCGCCGAAACCCATGGGGATGCCGAAGCGCTGGCTGCTGCCCACCACCACGTCGGCGCCCGCCTCGCCGGGGGCTTTCAGGAGCAGCAGGGCGAGCAGGTCGGCGGCGACGCAGACGAGCGTCTGCTGCCCGTGGGCCGCCTCGATCACCGGCGCCAGGTCGCGCACCTCGCCGTGGCTGCCCGGGTACTGCAGCAGCAGCCCGAAGGCGTCGCCGCTGGCCAGCGGGTTCTCGGGGTCGGCGACCACCACCTCGATGTCGAGGGGCTCGGCGCGGGTGCGCAGCACCGCCAGGGTCTGCGGATGGCAGTCCGACGCCACCAGGAAACGGTTGCTGCGGTTCTTCTTGTTCACCCGCTGCAGCAGGGTCATGGCCTCGGCGGCGGCCGTGGCCTCGTCGAGCAGCGAGGCGTTGGCAAGGTCCATCCCCGTCAGGTCCATCACCAGCTGTTGGTAGGCGAGCAGGGCCTCGAGGCGGCCCTGGGAGATTTCCGGCTGGTAGGGCGTGTAGGCCGTGTACCAGCCCGG
>CAJWWA010000333.1 GCA_913048495.1 uncultured Halieaceae bacterium | reverse complement strand
CCTCGCCGAGCATGTCGAAGGAGAAGCGGGTGCCGCGGCGGTTCTCGGTGACGCCGCGCTGCAGCGCCTCGCTGATCGTGCGGCCGAGCACGTACTGCCCGCCCATGATGCGCATGGCCTGGAGCACGGCCTGGCGCACCACCGGCTCGCCCAGGTTGTTCACCAGCCGGCGCATCCAGGAACCCGTGTCGCTGACCGCCTCTTCGTCGAGACGGACGATGCGGCCCGTCAGCATCAGCCCCCAGACCGAGGCGTTGACGAAGCGCGAGGCCGACTTGCCGCGGTGCGACCCCCAGTCCCCGGACTGGATTTTCTCGGCGATGAGCCGGTCCGCCGTCTCCTCGTCGGGCACGCGCAGCAGGGCCTCGGCGAGGCACATGAGGGCGATACCCTCCTTGTTGGACAGGCCGAACTCCTGCAGGAAGGCATCGAGCGTACCGGCCTTGCGGCGCTGGCTGCGGCAGCGCCGCACCAGGTCGATGGCCGCTGCCCGCGCCGCCTCGCGCTGTTCACCGGCGAGGGCAGGTGCGGCCACGAAAGCCTCGAGCAGGTCTTCCTCGGGCGCATGGGTCGCGGCGCGGATGGCGCCGCGCAGCGCGTCGAGCGATTCAGTCATGGAGCGGTCCTGTGCAGTAGGCATCCCCGCCATTCTGCACATTTACCACGATATTTGACGCTTTTTTCGGGTTATAAGCAGGAGAAAATCCTGTCATTGCGGTTACCATGGGATTTTATCGGGACCGCAGCACCGGGAGCCGCCGCCATGGGCAAAGCCCGCCACCTCGACCGGATCGACCGCGCCATCCTGCGCGAACTGCAGCGCGAGGGGCGCCTGAGCAACGTCGCCCTGGCCCGCCGCGTGGGCCTGAGCCCCACGCCCTGCCTGGAGCGCGTGCGCCGCCTCGAGCGCGACGGTTTCATCACCGGCTACGTCGCCCTGGCGGACCCGGCCCTCCTCAACGCGAACACCGTGGCCTTCATCCAGGTGCTGCTGACCAATACCAGCACCGAGAACCTGCGCGCCTTCAACCGGGAGATGCGCGCGCTGCCGGAGGTGGAGACCTGCCACATGGTCGCCGGCGGCTTCGACTACCTGATCAAGATCCGCTGCGCCGACATGCAGCACTACCAGCGCTTTCTCGGCGAGAAACTCGCCGCCATCCCGCTGGTGGCGCAGACGCATACCTACGTGGTGATCGAGGAGGTCAAGTCCGAAACCGCGATTGCGCTGGACAACCTGCCGGGCTGACCGCGCCGCGAGCGGACAGCGCCGCCGCGACCCGCCGGCGCAGTTCCGGCACCACGGCTTCTTCGAACCAGGGGTTGCGCCGCAACCAGAGATTATTGCGCGGGCTGGGGTGCGGCAGCGGCAGCACGCCGGGACCGAAACGACGCCAGTCGCGGACGGTGTCGGTGAGCGTGCCGCGCGCCTCCGGCAGGTGCCAGCGCCGCGCGTACTGGCCGATCACCAGGGTCAGGCGGATGCCGGTGAGCTTTGCCAGCAGTGCTTCCCGCCAGGCCTCGGCACACTCGGGACGCGGCGGCAGGTCGCCGCTCGGACCCGTACCCGGGTAGCAGAAGCCCATGGGCACGGCCGCCACCAGGCGCTCGTTGTAGAACACCGCGCGATCGATACCCATCCAGTCCCGCAGGCGGTCGCCGCTCGGGTCATCGAAAGGCAGACCCGAGGCGTGGACCCGGCGGCCCGGGGCCTGGCCGACGACGAGGATGCGGGCGCCGGCACTCGCCTGCACCACCGGGCGCGGGCCGAGAGGCAGTGATGCCTCGCAGAGGCGACAGGCGCGCACGCGGGCAAGCAGCTGGTCCAGGGATTCCTCGCTCATGGCCCATCATTGCGCGGCTCCCCGGCTGCCCGCAAGGCATCCCCCGCCGCTATACTGGGGCGACAGCAGACGGGGAGACACCATGCCACGCGTGTCCGCGAACGGGATCGAGATCGAGTACGAGAGCTTCGGCGACGAGGGCGGCGAACCCCTGCTCCTCATCATGGGCCTCGGCACGCAGCTCACGGGCTGGCCCGACACTTTCTGCGAGCAGCTGGCGGGGCTTGGCTACCGCGTCATCCGCTATGACAACCGCGATATCGGTCTCTCCACGCACCTGGTGGGCGTGCGCCCGCCGAACATTCCGCTGCTCGCCAGCCTCCACCTGCTGCGCCTGCGGCTGCCCGTTCCCTACACGCTCGAGGACATGGCCGCGGATGCGGTCGCGTTGCTGGACGCGCTGGCTATCGAGCGGGCGCATCTCGTCGGCGCCTCCATGGGCGGCATGATCGCCCAGCTGGTGGCGGCGCACTACCCGGAGCGCACGCTGAGCCTCACCTCGATCATGTCGACGACCGGCCACCCGTCCCTCCCCCGCGCCGAGCGCTATGCCACCCGGGCGCTGCTCAGCAAGCCCGCGGATCCGACGGACCCGGAAGCGGTGATCGAGCGCAACACCCGCGTCCGCAAGGCCGTGCAGAGCACGCTCTACCCGAAGAGCGACGAGGAGCTTCGGGCGGCGGCGGCGAAGGCCTTCTACCGCGGCGGCTACGATCCGGCAGGCGTGACCCGGCAGCTCGGCGCGGTCATCGTCGCGCCCCATCGCCGGCAACTGCTCGGCAGCGTGCGCGCGCCATCGCTGGTCATCCACGGCGAGGCGGACCCGCTGGTGAAAGCCGAGTGCGGCATCGACACGGCAAGGCACCTGCCGGACGCGACGCTGAAGCTCTTCCCCGGCATGGGGCACGACTTCCCGCAGCCGCTGCTCGAGCCCATGGCCGAAGCCATCCACGAGGTCGCCCGCCGGGCCTGAGGCGGGATCAGCGCTGCACCACCGGAGGTCGCTTCAACCTGGCATCGAACGCGGGTAGGCGCGGCAAACGCTGAGGCAGATCAATGCCGGCGTTGGGCTTTCACCGATTCCTCCCCTATCCTGTGGAAGCGATTGAGACGCGTTCCCCTATGCGTCAACCACTTCTTCAGCTACACCGGGAGACCCCATTGTGAGCCAGAACATCGACCTGTCGCCCTACGGCATCACCGACGTCCGGGAAATCGTGCACAACCCGTCCTACGAGCAGCTCTTCGAGGAAGAACTGCGGGAAGACCTCGAGGGCTACGAGCGGGGCGTACTGACCGAGTCCGGGGCCGTGGCGGTGCGCACCGGCGAGTTCGCGCATTGGGTGGAGGAGAGCCGCGTGCCGGGGCCTGATGCGGCTCCGGGCTGATCTCGCCGGGGTGTGCGCGGCTTCGGGCCGCGCGTGAAGCGACGGCCCCACCCGACCGCCTGCCGTGCGGAGCGTGGCACACAGGTACA
>CAJWWA010000332.1 GCA_913048495.1 uncultured Halieaceae bacterium | reverse complement strand
GTCGTTCCTAGGTAGTGTTTATCATCACTTATGGCCTTGTGGATGCTCATGAAGTCGAGTGTTACTGCTGTCAGAAGAGCCGCAGATGTGACACCAGCGGCAATCCACTGTGGGTTGTCCTGCACCCAGTCTGTCGCGTCCGAGCGCACCGCCGCCAGCAGCTGCTCGCGCACGCCCGGCGCGTGCGCCGCATCGACAATATCGGCCGGCGCCGCGCCGGCCGCGCGCTGCGCCTCCCAGCCGTCGATGAGCAGGCGCGCCAGGTACAGGTGGTGGTTGGCACGGCCCCGGGACACGGCGTCAGCGGCTCCCGGCCCCGGCTTTCGCTTTGGCTTTTGCCTTGGGTTTGGCTTTCGTTTTCGCCCCGGCCTTGCGCTTCGGCGCCGCCTTCCTGCCGCTCGCCGCGCTGCCCGCCTCGACCTGCCAGCGGCCGTCGCGGTAGAGCGCCTTCCAGCCCGTCGCCTTGCCGTCCTCTTCGGTCATAACGTACTGCTCGCGGGTCTTGCGGCTGTAGCGGACCTGGGTGCGGTTGCCCGCATCATCCTGCGCAGGCGCCTCGAGGATATAGCTGTACTTGGGGTCGATCTCGCTGCCGTGGGGGATCAGCTCATCGACGAAGGGCGCGCGCGTCTCGCGGTTGCGGGGAAACTGGCTCGCGGCGAGGAACAGCCCCGCGGCGCCGTCGCGCAGCACGTAGTGATCCTCGACCTTCTCGCAGGCGAGCTCGGGCATGGGCACCGGGTCCATCTTCGGCGGCGCCACCTCGCCGTTGCGCAGCAGCTTGCGCGTGTTCTTGCAGTCCTCCGCGGTACAGCCGAAGTACTTGCCGAAACGGCCGGTCTTCAGCTGCATCTCGGCGCCGCACTTGTCGCACTCGATCACCGGACCGTCGTAGCCCTTGATCTTGAAGCGGCCCTCTTCCACCTCGAAACCGGGACAGTCGGGATTGTTGCCGCAGACGTGGAGCTTGCGCTTCTCGTCGATGAGATAGCTGTCCATGGCGGCGTTGCAGAGCTTGCAGCGGTGCTTGCTGCGCAGCAGCCGGGATTCGGCCTCGTCGTCCGCATCCTCGCGGATGGCCTCGTCACCGGGAATCAGGTTGATGGTGTTCTTGCAGCGCTCCTTCGGCGGCAGCGCGTAGCCGGAGCAGCCGAGGAAGACCCCGGTGCTCGCCGTGCGGATCTGCATGGGCCGGCCGCACTTGTCGCAGGCGATGTCCGTCATGGTCGGCTCGTTCGGCTGCATGCCGTCCGGCTGCGGCTGCTCGGCGCGCTCCAGGCGGGAACGGAAGTCGGCGTAGAAGCGGTCGAGGAGTTCCCGCCAGTCCAGCTCGCCCTCGGCGATCTCGTCGAGGTGCTCTTCCATGGTGGCGGTGAAGTTGTAGTCCAGGAGGTCGCTGAAGCTCTGCTGCAGCCGGTGGGTGACGATATCGCCCATCTTCTCGGCATAGAAGCGCTTGTTCTCCAGGCGCACGTAGCCCCGGTCCTGGATCGTGGAGATGATCGAGGCGTAGGTCGAGGGCCGGCCGATACCGCGCTTTTCGAGTTCGCGCACCAGGCTCGCCTCGCCGTAGCGCGGCGGCGGCGTGGTGAAGTGCTGCGACGGTTCCAGCTTGACGAGTTCCAGGGCGTCGCCCTCGGCGACGTCGGGGAGCACCGTGTCCTCGCCCTTGCGCCCGGTGGGCGGCAGCACCCGGGTGTAGCCGTCGAAGCGGATGATGCGGCCGCGGGCGGCGAGCTCGTAGTCGCCGGCGGCCACGGTGATGGTCGTGGAGGTGTACTCCGCCGCGGGCATCTGGCTGGCGACGAACTGCCGCCAGATCAGCTCGTACAGGCGCTCGGCGTCGCGCTCCATGCCCGCGAGCATGGCCTGGGTCACATTGACGTCGGAGGGGCGGATCGCCTCGTGGGCCTCCTGCGCACCCTCCTTCGAGGCGTACTCGCGGGGCTTCTCGGGCAGGTAGCGGGCCGGGAAGTTGGCGCCGAGGTAGTCGCGGCAGCTGGCCACGGCCTCCTTGCTCAGGTTGGTCGAGTCCGTCCGCATGTAGGTGATGTAGCCGGCCTCGTAGAGGCGCTGGGCGAGCGTCATGGTCTTCTTGACGCTGAAGCCCAGCCGCGTACTCGCCGACTGCTGCAGCGTGGACGTGATGAACGGGGCCGGCGGGTTGGACCGCGTCGGCTTGTCCTCCCGGGCCTTCACCCGGTAGCCCGCATCGGCCAGCGCGTCGCGGGCGGCCATGGCGGCCGCCTCGTTGGTCGGGCGGAACTTCTCGCCCCGGTGCCGGCGCACCTCGAAGCGGGCGGGCTCCTCGTCGCGGGCCTTCAGGTCGGCGTGGATTTCCCAGAACTCTTCCGGCACGAAGGCGCGGATCTCGCGCTCGCGCTCGACGATCAGGCGCACGGCCACGGACTGCACGCGGCCGGCGGAGAGCCCGCGGGCCACCTTCGCCCAGAGCAGCGGCGACACCATGTAGCCCACGACCCGGTCGAGGAAACGGCGGGCCTGCTGCGCGTTCACCCGGTTCGTGTCCAGCTGCGACGGGTGCTCGAAGGCCTCCCGGATCGCGTTCTTCGTGATCTCGTTGAAGACCACGCGCTGGTAGCGGTCGTCGTCGCCGCCGATGGCCTCGCGCAGGTGCCAGGCGATCGCCTCCCCCTCCCGGTCGAGGTCGGTGGCGAGGTAGATGGCGTCGGATTTCTCGGCCAGCTTTTTCAGCTCGCTGACCACTTTTTCCTTGCCCGGCAGGATCTCGTAGCGCGCCTGCCAGCCGTGCTCCGGGTCGATGCCCATGCGGCGCACGAGCTGCTCGCGGTTCTTCTTCTTTTTATAGGCCGCCTTCTCGCCCGGCGACATCTTCCGGGTGCGTGCCGCCTGCGCCGCGCGCTCCTTCGGATCGACGGACTGCTTGCCGCTGCCCGAGGTCGGCAGGTCGCGGATATGGCCCACGCTGGACTTCACCACGAAATCCGGCCCGAGGTACTTATTGATGGTCTTGGCCTTCGCAGGCGACTCGACGATAACGAGAGACTTTCCCATGTTGGTCCGGTGTTACCTCAGCGTGGGCGGCCGGCCGGTGGGGACGGCGCAAAGGGGGGCATATATAAAGGCCACTGCTTCAGGGGTCAAGGGAAGCCCCCCGCGGCGTTTCATCACCGGCGTTCCGCCAGGCGGTGAGCGCATCGGCGATCGCATCCACCGCCTCGGGCCCCGCGGACTCCTGCCAGTAGACCCCGCAGCTGCCCTCGTCGATACCCACGGCGAGGGCCCAGTCGGGCAGCGAGGCCACCGCGCCCGGGGGGTCCTCACGGCCTTCGCTCGCGCGCCAGCCACCCCCCTCCCGCCACCAGGCGCGGGACCGCCGCCCCGCACCGCGGGACGGCGGCAGGCGCAGCCCG
>CAJWWA010000331.1 GCA_913048495.1 uncultured Halieaceae bacterium | reverse complement strand
AACTAATGATGTCATAGCTACCGTAGCGTATAAAACACCTGCTTCACCAAATAGATAGATAAAAGCAGTTGTCGCTAATGTTGTTGCCAATATGTTGGCAAGGTTATTGCCAAGCAATATGGCGCCGATCAAGCGCTCGCGCTGTTCATAAAGCGCCAGCACAAGCATGGCCCGGCGATTGCCCTGTCGGGCCAATTCATGCATGCGCGGTAACGACGCCCCGGTCAGCGCTGTCTCCGAACCAGAGAAAAACGCCGATAAAACCAACAATAAGAGAATGGCAGCGATCAACGCGATATATTCGAGACTCATGCCGCCAATGCCTCTCCCAACACCGCGAGCACCTGCTCCATGTTGGACTCGCGCTCCTCGTCCGCCGCATCAATCACATGCAGCAGCAGATCGGCCTGGCTTGACTCTTCAAGTGTCGCGCGGAAAGCCTCAACCAGCTTGTGCGGCAAATGGCGGATAAAACCCACCGTATCGGCGAGAATGACCGGCCCGACGTCGTCAAGCTCAATGCGTCGAAGTGTCGGATCCAGGGTAGCGAACAGCTGATCAGCCGCATAGACGGTAGCGGTAGTGAGGGCGTTGAACAGCGTTGACTTGCCGGCGTTGGTATAGCCCACCAGCGACACCACCGGAATCTCTGCACGCTGACGAGCTCGACGGGCCTGATCGCGCTGGCTGCGCACCTTCTCCAGGCGCTTGTTGATCTGCTTGATCCGCACACGCAACAGGCGGCGGTCGGTTTCAAGCTGCGACTCACCCGGCCCACGCATACCGATACCGCCTTTCTGCCGCTCCAGGTGGGTCCAGCCGCGGACCAGCCGCGTGCTCATGTGCCGAAGCTGCGCCAGTTCCACCTGCAGCTTGCCCTCGTGGGTGCGGGCGCGCTGGGCGAAGATATCCAGGATGAGGCCGGTGCGGTCGAGCACGCGGCACTTGAGCGCACGCTCAAGGTTGCGCTCCTGGCTCGGGCTCAGGGTGTGGTTGAAGATGACCACCTGGGCGTCGTGCTCGCGCACGACTTCGGCAATCTCCTCGAGCTTCCCGGCGCCGACGAAGGTCCCCGCGTGCGGGGCGTCGCGACGGCCCATGATGTAGGCCACCGGGTCACCGCCCGCCGAGAGGACGAGTTCCTCGAATTCCCGGGGATCGTCGGCCTCGCGCTCGCGCCCCATTTCCATGTGCACGAGCACGGCGACCTCGCCGGACGCGGGCCGGTCAAAGAACAAGTGGGCGTTCCCTCATCAAGCGCCGGCAGGGGCCGGCGCAGGGTTCAGTCCTGGCCGTTGCCATTTTCCTCGGGGGGATTCTGCATGGGCATGCGCACCACGCGCCCGGGCACGACCGTCGAGATGGCGTGCTTGTAGACCATCTGGCTGACCGTGTTCTTGAGCAGGACGACGAACTGGTCGAATGACTCGATCTGGCCCTGCAGCTTGATGCCGTTGACCAGGTAGATCGATACCGGGACCCGTTCCTTGCGCAGGATGTTCAGGTAAGGGTCTTGTAGCGTGTGCCCTTTTGACATGACGCTTTCTCCATTTCATGGGCTCCCGCGGGAGCCGGCTGTGTGGGCCCCAACCGGGCCAAAAAAAACCGAAGGGGCCGCGCCGCGCGCCCGCCCTTGCGAGCGCCCCGCGAGGCCCCGGGGAACGGTCTGACTGCCGGTAACGGCAAACGTTCCGCACTTCGATTCTACTATATGGGGTGATACGCGAGATAGTTCAAGAGCAGATCGGCCGGGGTGCCGGCCACCGGCAGCCGGGGCTCCGGCAGCGTGTGCTCGATCACCCGGCCGGCCGCGTCCGTGAGCAGCCAGTGCAGGTCCGGCCACTTGCGCAGCCAGGTCAGCTGCCGCTTGGCCAGCTGGCGGGTGGCCGCGATGGCGCGGTCCCGGGCCTCGGCGAGGCTCGTCTCCCCCGCGAGGTGGGCCCAGAGCTGCCGGTAGCCGACGCTGCGCAGGGCCGGCAGCGCCGGGTCGAGGTCGCCCCGCGCCCGCAGCGCCGCGACCTCCTCGAGGAAGCCCGCGGCGAGCATGGCGTCGAAGCGCGCGGCGATCCGCGCGTGGAGGACCGCCCGGTCCGCCGGGCAGAGAGCCACCTGTAGCACCCGGTAGCCGGCGGCCAGCGGCTCCCCGGCGGTGCCGTGCCAGGCGGACAGCGGCCGTCCGCTACTGCGGTAGACCTCGAGCGCCCGGGCCAGGCGCTGCGCGTGGTTCGGATGGATGCGCGCCGCGCTCGCCGGGTCCACCGCCACCAGCTCCGCGTGCAGCGCCGGCCAGCCGCGCGCTGCGGCCTCGTCGGCAATCGCCGCGCGCACGGCCGGATCGGCCGGCGGCATGGGCGAGAGTCCCCCGAGGAAGGCGCGGAAGTAGAGCATGGTGCCACCGACCAGTACCGGCACCCGGCCGCGGGCGGTGATCGCCGGCAGCAGTTCCGCCAGATCGTCGAGGAAGGCCGCGGCGGAGTAGGGATCGGCCGGGTCGCGGCGATCCAGCAGGTGATGAGGCGCCTGCGGCCGGGCCGCGCCGATGTCGAGGCCCCGGTAGACGAGGGTGGAGTCGACGCTTACCAGCTCGCCGGGCAGCGCGTCTACCACCGCCTCGGCGAGGGCCGTCTTGCCCGATGCCGTGGGCCCGAGGATGCACAGCAGCGGGGGCTTGCCGGGCACTAGCGGCCGCGCAGGAACAGGCGATCGAGCTCCGCCAGGGTCAGCCGGGTCCAGGTCGGCCGGCCGTGGTTGCACTGCCCGGCGCGCTCGGTGGCCTCCATGTCGCGGAGCAGTGCGTTCATCTCCGGGAGCGTGAGCCGTCGGTTGGCCCGCACGGAGCCGTGACAGGCCATGGTGGACAGGATCTCGTCCTCGTGGGCGGCGATGCGCTCGGAGCTGCCGTGCTCGCCGAGGTCGGCGAGCACATCGCGCAGCAGCTGGGGCACGTCCGAATCGCGCAGGCTCACCGGCACCTCGCGCACCAGCAGCGACTCCTCGCCGGCCCGCTCCACGGTAAAACCGAGGCTGGCGAACCAATCCGCGTGCGTCTCGGCCAGCGCCGCCTCCCGGGCGCTGACGGCCACGGACTCGGGCACCAGCAGCGGCTGGCTGCGGATGCCCTCGCTGTCCCGCGCGCGCTTGAGCCGCTCGTAGGTGATGCGCTCGTGGGCGGCGTGCATGTCGACAAGCACCAGCCCCTCGGCGTTCTCGGCGAGCACGTACACACCCTTGAGCTGGGCGATGGCGTAGCCCAGGGGCGGGATGTCCCCGCCCTCCGCCTCGGCGACCGCGCCACCGTCGGCCGCGCCGTAGAGCCGGCCATAGCTCTCGAAGGACGCCGCCGGAGCCGGGCCCCGCCCCCCCGGGGCGGCGGCGGCCGGGGCGGGGGGGACCGCGGCCG
>CAJWWA010000330.1 GCA_913048495.1 uncultured Halieaceae bacterium | reverse complement strand
CGCCGGGAGATCCGACCTCCCACCTCCCGCTGACCATTCCCGCCGAGGTCCGGGAACAGATCCGCGAGACGATGGGAGTGAACGACCCGTTCCTCGTCAAGTGGTTCCTGTGGGCCAAGCAGGTCATGATCCACGAGCCGATCAGCCTGATCGAGCAACTGTTCAACATCCAGATCGGTAGCGGCGACCGGACCCGTGTCACCTCCTGGCAGTCCCGCGGGCCGGTGGTCGACACCATCGCCGACGAGGCGGCCCTCGACCCCTCGGACCTCCTGCAGGACCGGGATATCGCCGAGGGCATCGTGCAGTGGCTGGAGGAACTCAACGAGAAGCAGCGCGAGGTGGTCGCGCGGCGCTTCGGCCTGCTCGGCCACGAAACGGCGACGCTGGAAGAGGTCGGGCAGGAGATCGGGCTGACCCGGGAACGGGTGCGGCAGATCCAGGTAGAGGCACTGAAGCGGCTGCGCCGCATCATGGAGCGCCAGGGCCTCTCCGTCGACGCACTGCTGCACTAGGCAGCCCTTCTAGCCAGTCCAGCCAGCCCTCTTGTGGCCCGCAGCGGGCCCGTCGGAAGCCCCGGAGCGTACGCCCCGGGGAGGATGACTCAGCGCTGGAGCAGCTCCAGCTTGTTCGGCTTGCCCGCCCACTCCTCGGCGTCGGGCATCGCGTCCTTCATCTCGGTGATATTCGGCCAGACCTCGGCGAGCTCCGCGTTCAGTTCGAGGAAAGCCTGCTGGTCTTCCGGCAGTTCGTCCTCGGAGAAGATGGCGTCAACCGGGCACTCCGGCTCGCAGAGGGCACAGTCGATGCACTCGTCCGGGTGGATGACCAGGAAATTCGGACCCTCGTAGAAGCAGTCCACGGGGCACACCTCGACGCAGTCCGTGTGCTTGCAGTTGATGCAGTCCTCGCCTACTACGAACGTCATACCACTCACCGCCTTTTGTTGCTGGCAAATTCGAAATCGGCGCTAGTTTAGCGGTCGGGGGACGTCACGGGAAGGGCACCCGGGGATGAAAAGGCCCTACGAATCGCGTTGTTATGGCGTCTTCTTGATCTGGCTCAGGATGTCCTCAGTCGAGCCGCTCGCGCAGCGCGTAGAGCAGCGCCAGGGCCTCGCGCGGGGACAGGGCGTCGACATCCAGCTCGCGCAGCTCGGCCAGTACCGGGTGCCGCGCCGGGTCCGAGAACAGGTCGCTCTGCGCCGGGGCCGGCGCAGGGGCGGCGGAGGCGCGGCCGGCCTCCAGTTCGCGCAGCTTCTCCGCCGCCGCGGCGAGCACCGCCTGCGGCACGCCGGCGAGCTTCGCCACCTGCAGCCCGAAGCTCTTGCTCGCCGGGCCGGCCTGGATCTGGTGCAGGAACACCACGTGATCGCGGTGCTCGGTGGCGTCCAGGTGCACGTTGACCATGGTCGGGCAGCTCTCGGGCAGCGCGGTCAGCTCGAAGTAATGGGTGGCGAAGAAGGTGAAGGCGCGCACGCTGCGGGCGAGGTGCACGGCCGCGGCCCAGGCCAGGCTGAGGCCGTCGAAGGTGCTGGTGCCGCGGCCGATCTCGTCCATGAGCACGAGGCTGCGCGGGGTCGCGTTGTGCAGGATGTTTGCCGTCTCGGTCATCTCCACCATGAAGGTAGAGCGGCCGCTGGCGAGGTCATCGGCGGCGCCGATGCGGGTGAAGATCCGGTCCATGACGCCCAGCCGCGCGGCGGCCGCCGGCACCCGGCTGCCGCTGTGGGCGAGCAGGGCGATGATCGCGTTCTGGCGCATGTAGGTGGACTTGCCGCCCATGTTCGGACCGGTGATCAGGAGCATGCGCCGCTCGTCGTTGAGCAGCGCGTCATTGGCGATGAAGGGCTCGTCGATCACCTGCTCCACCACGAGGTGCCGGCCCTGGCTGACCTCGAAGACGGCCTCGTCGACCAGCGTGGGGCGGCTGAGCCCGAGGGCGTCGGCGCGTTCCGCGAGGTTGGCGAGCACGTCCAGCTCGGCGATGGCCGCCGCCGAGGTCTTCAGGGGGCCGAGGGCCTCGTTGAGCTGGTCCAGCAGGTCATCGTAGAGCGCCTTTTCCCGGGCCAGGGCCCGGCTCTTGCTCGACAGCGCCTTGTCCTCGAAGGTCTTTAGCTCCGGTGTGATGAAGCGCTCGGCGTTCTTCAGCGTCTGCCGCCGGGTATAGCGCTCCGGGGCGTCCTTCGCCTGGGCGCGGCTGATCTCGATGTAATAGCCGTGCACCCGGTTGTAGCCCACCTTCAGCGTGGACAGGCCGGTGGCCTCGCGCTCGCGCTGCTCGATGGCCACCAGCGTGTCGCCGGCGTGGGTGGAGACGGCGCGCAGCTCGTCCAGCTCGCTGTCGTAGCCGTCGGCGATGACGCCGCCGTCGCGGATTACCGCCGGCGGGTTCTCGACCAGCGCGCGGGCGAGGGTGTCGCGCAGCGCCGGGAAATCACCGAGGGCATCGCGCAGGGCGGCGAGCCGCGCCGCGTCCCGGTCGGCGAGGTCCGCGGCGAGCCCGGGCACCGCGTCGAGGGCGACCTGCAGCCGGGTCAGGTCCCGGGGACGGGCCGAGCGCAGGGCGATGCGGGTGAGGATGCGCTCCACGTCGCCGATGGGCTTCAGGCGCTCGCGCAGGTCCTCGTAGCGGTGCCCGTCGAGGAGGGCGTCGATGGCGTCCTGGCGGGCGGCGAGTTCCTCCCGGTCCGTGAGCGGGCGGTGCAGCCAGCGGCGCAACAGCCGGCTGCCCATGACCGTGGCGCAGCGGTCCATGACCCAGCGCAGCGTGTGCTCCTCGCCGCCGGCGAGGTTGCGGTCGATTTCCAGGTTGCGGCGGGTGGCGGCATCGAGGACCACGCTGTCGCTGCGCCGCTCCACGGCGAGCGCCGTGATGTGGGGCAGGTTCGAGCGCTGCGTGTCCTTGACGTACTGCAGCAGGCAGCCGGCGGCGCCGAGGGCGAGGGTCAGGTCCTCGCAGCCGAAGCCGGCGAGATCCCGGACCTGGAACTGTTCCTTCAGCGCCCGGCGCGCGCTCTCCAGGTCGAACTCCCAGGCGGGCTGGGACCGTGCCCCCCGGCGGGCGGTGACCAGGGCATTGCCCAGGTTCTCGTCGTAGAGCAGTTCCGCCGGGTCCAGGCGCTCCAGCTCCCCGAGCAGCGCCTCCTCACCGGACACCTCGAGCACCCGGAAGGTGCCGCTGGAGAGATCGAGGTGGGCAATGCCGTAGTCTTCCGCGCGGGCGGTGATGGCGAGGATGAGCTGGTCCCTGCGCTCGTCGAGCAGCGCCTCGTCGGAGAGCGTGCCCGGCGTGACGATGCGCACCACGCGGCGCTCCACCGGCCCCTTGCTCTCGGCGGGGTCGCCGATCTGCTCGGCGATGGCGACGGCCTCACCGGCCCTGACCAGCCGCGCCAGGTAGCTCTCGGCCG
>CAJWWA010000329.1 GCA_913048495.1 uncultured Halieaceae bacterium | reverse complement strand
CGAGCCGCGCGCCGTGCCCCGAGGCGTCGCCGGTGAGCAGGGTCAGGCGCAGGCCGCGCGCCCGGGCGTCGTCGAGAACGCCCGCCGCCGCGCTGCGCAGCGGGTCCTCGAGGGCGATGAGCGCCGCGGCGCCGGTCTCGGAACACAGGCCGATCCAGTAGCGGCCGTCCTCCGGAGGCGCAGCCATGGCCGGGCAAAGGCGGCGGCAGTGGGCGAGGGAGCCCAGGTGCCAGCGCCGGCCCCGCCACTCCCCCTCGAGCCCCGCACCGACGTGATAGCGGACGCCGCTCACCCCGGACGCCGGCTCGATCGCGGCAAAGGCCTCGGCAAGCGGATGGGTGGACCAGGCCTGCAGGGCAGCGCAGAGGGCGAGCGCCTCCCGCTCCGACAGGTCGCCCGGCAGGCGGACCTCGTCGATGGCGAGGCGACCCGCCGTGAGGGTGCCGGTCTTGTCGAAGACGAGATCGGTCGCCCGGGCCACGGCCTCCAGCGCGTTCTCGCCGCGCACGATGACCCCGGCCCGGCGCAGGGCGGCGGCGGCATTCGCCAGCGCCGCGGGCGTGGCCAGCGCGAGGGCACAGGGGCAGCTGATGACGAGCACCGACAGGGCGATCCAGAAGGCTTTTTCCGGCGCCAGGGTCCACCAGGTGAGCGCCGTAGCCACGGTGGCGAGGAGCACGCCGCCGATGAACCAGGCGGCGATGCGGTCCGCGAGCTGCGCGATCCGGGGCTTCTCCGTCGCGGCCGCCTCGATGGAGCGCTGCAGGGCCGCGAGCCTGGAATCGCGGTAGCTGCCGCTGGCGACCAGCTCGATGCCGCTCTCGACGTTCACGGTGCCGGCGTAGACCGTGGCGCCAACGCCCACGCTTCGCGGCAGCGGCTCGCCGTTGAACGTGTCCTCGCGCACGGCGCTGGCCCCCTCGACGACTTCCCCGTCAATGGGTACGGTCTCGCCCGCGGGTACCAGCACCCGGTCGCCGGCAGCGAGGCGCTGCCGCGGTCGCTGTTCGACCCGGTCGCCCACGCGCACGCGTACCGCCGCGGGGAGGGCGGCCTCGGCATCGTTCCAGAGAAAGGCGTCCCGGTGCCGCAGGCGCTTCTCGGCGAAGCGCGCGAGGAGCAGGAAGAAGGTGAACATGACCACCGAGTCGAAGTACACCTCGCCGCTGGCCGTGATCGTGGCGTAGACGCTGGCGCCGAAGGCGAGGCCGATGGCGAGGGCCACGGGCAGGTCCATGACCAGGGCGCCCTGGCGCAGGTGCCGCCAGGCGCTGTCAAAAAACGGGCGGGCCGAGAACAGCACCACGAAGCCGGCCACCAGCAGGCTGAACCAGCGCAGCAGGCCGCGGTACTCGGTGGCAATGCCCTGGAGGTCGCCGGCGTGCAGGGCGATGGCGAACATGCCTACCTGCATCATGCCGACCCCGGCCACCGCCAGCCGGCGGAGGTCCTCCCGGTGTTCCCGGTCCAGCTCGCGCTGCTGCGCATCGCTGCGGAACGGCGCGACGCGGTAGCCCATGGCGGCGACGCGGGCAAAGACCTCGGCGAGCGGCAGCGCGGCTGGGTCCAGGGTAACGTCCAGCCGCGCCTGGGCCAGGTTGACGTTGGCTGCCGTCAGACCGGGCAGGCGGCGCAGGGTGCTCTCCACCAGCCAGGTACAGGCGGCGCAGGTCATGCCGCCGAGGAGCAGCCGGGCGTGCAGTAGGCCGTCTTCACCGCGCTCGCTGAAGGTGGCGGCGAGTTCCGGGTCGTCGTAGATGCGCCAGGGGTCGAGATCGCGGGAGGGCACCTCCGGTGGCCGCTCGCTCCATGCCGTGCGCTGCTCGTAGAAGCGTTCCAGGCCGCTCTCGGCGATGAGCGAGGCCACGGCGCGGCAGCCCGGGCAGCACATGGGCCGGCTCTCGCCGTTGATGGCAACGGAGAAGTCCGCCCCGGGCGGAACTGCCTCGCCGCAGTGGAAGCAGCGCTCGCCCTGCGTGGCGTGCGCTTCAGCCGCCGTCGTCACCGCGGAAGTTTCCCGCCTGCAGCGAGCCGTCGAGGCGCCAGCCCCCGTCCTCGCCCGCGTCGAGGATCCAGTGCCAGTGGCTGGCGACGGCGCCGGGCAGGTCCGCGGCGTAGTGCGCCGGGCCGGTCCGGGTCAGCTGCACGGTGAAGTCCCGGTCCGCCTCCAGCGGGTGGGACAGCTGCAGCCGGAGGTTGGCATGGCCCTCGATCCCGTCCGTCTCGACCTCGATGCGGTCACCGGTCACGGTGAGGCGCGCGGCGTAGCCGCGCTGCCGGGCGGTTTCCTGCTTGGCGAGCTGGCGGTTGATGGCCAGCCCGTCCTTGTAGTACTCGTCGACCACCAGGTCGTCGGCGTGGCGGTTCGCGATGTACAGCGTCGCGAAGGCCGCGACAACCACCGAGCCGGGCAGGACGATCAGGAACCAGGGCCAGAACTGGCGGTACCAGGGCGCGCTGTCCTCCCGCGCCGGGGAGCCGGGCCGGCGGCTCACAGCGGGCGCATGAAGCGCGACTCGGCCACGGCGCGCAGCGAGGGCATGTCCTCGGCGACCGCGGTGAAGGTCATTTCCGTGCTCGGCGCCGTCAGCGTCTCGGGCCGTGCGCGGACGCGCAGGCTGATGGTCTGGACCTCGCCGCCCTCGAGGTCGTAGCGCGAACGGCCCAGCAGCTCGGCGCCCTCGATGCCGTCGATGGTCAGGGTAAAGGTGTGCGGGTTGCCGTCCATGTTCACCAGGTGCAGCTTGTAGATGTTCTCGATTGCGCCGTCCGCCGTCTCCACGAAGAGCTGGTTGCGGTCGCGGATCACGGTCATCTCCAGCGGGATGCGGCTGGCCACGTTATAGCTGAACACCGCGATCATGACGATGAGCATGGTGACGTAACCGATAACCCGGGGCCGCAGCCAGTGCGTGGTGCCGCCCTCGAGCTCGTTCTCGCTGGTGTAGCGGATCAGGCCGCGGGGATAGCCCATCTTGTCCATGATCGAGTCGCAGGCATCGATACACAGGGCGCAGCCGATGCACTCGTACTGCAGGCCGTCCCGGATGTCGATGCCGGTGGGACAGACCTGTACGCAGAGGTCACAGTCGACGCAGTCGCCGAGGCCGAGCGCGCCGGTCTGTCGGCGGGCTGGGTCGTGGCCGATGGCGGCTCGACCGATGGCACGGCGCAGATCGCACGGCGGCTGGGCTGCCATCTGGTGCAGGGGGCGAAGGGGCGCGGCGCGCAGCTCGCTGCGGGCGCAGCCTATGCCCGCTCCCGTATCAGGGCGGAGGACTGGCTGCTGGTCCTGCACGCCGATACACGGCTGTCGCCGGGCTGGTCGACGGAAGTCGCGGCCTTCATGTCGGCGAACGCCCATCGCGACCGGGCGGGCTATTTCCGGTTCACGCTCGATGACATGTCCCATCG
>CAJWWA010000328.1 GCA_913048495.1 uncultured Halieaceae bacterium | reverse complement strand
CAATACGGTGGACTGGGTCAGAGGCTCAACGTCCCCGAAAACCTACGAAGAACCAAAAAAAAGGGGCCGCAAGTGCGGCCCCGGGGGTCCCAGTGAGGGACAAGTGAACCTGGATGGGTACGGCCCTCAGGCCGCGGTCTTGAAGCCTACGGACTCCTTCAGCTCGCTGAAGCGCTCGCGGGCCTTGTCGAGGCGGGCCTCGAGTTCCTTGCGGTCGGCCAGGCCGTCGAGCTTCGGCAGTTCGAAGTCATCGAAGGCGCTGCGCGCCTGCTTCTCGACCTTCTCGCCGCGCTTGACCAGGTCGGCGTACAGCTTGTCGGCCTTCTTGCGGCGGGCTTCCAGCTCGCGCTGGACGCTGGTGAACTGCTCTTCCACCTGGTCGTAGGCCTTGCCGTAAAAGCCGAGGCTGGCCAGGAACGCCTTGCGGCTGGCTTCCCGCGCGCGGGTTGCGAAATCGTTGCGCGCTGCGGCCTTGCGACGCGGCGCACTCTTGCGTGCGGTGCCGGTCTTGCGGGCCGTGGTCCGGCGCGCGGTCGCCTTTGCGGCGGGGCGCTTACGGGCCGTCGTCTTGCGCTTCGGGGCCGCCTTGGCGGCGCCACTGCTCTTTGCTTGCGTCTTTGCTTCTGCCATGACTGCTTCCTCCTTGGTCGCGGGCGGTCTGCGTTTCCGCCCTGAAAGGTGGTGGCGCTTGCCACTCACACAGGAAGATAGGGGAAAAAATTAGAGTAAACATACTAGAACGGCGGTCGCTGACCCGCCGTCGTTCGTCTGCGGGAAGTGCTGCGGGCGGGGGAAGGCGGGCGCCGGGCGCCCGCGGGGTTCAGCCGGTTCTTCGGTTGGCGCTTCAGTCGGCCTGCGGCCCGGCGGCAACGACCGCGGCGGCGGGGTTGAACTGCCCGATGTTGTCCTGGAACAGGCGGGCGAGCTTGCGCGCCTGCTCGTCGTACGCGGCCGTGTCGCCCCAGTTCTCGCGGGGGTTCACGAAGCGGTCCTCGACGCCCGGGATCGCGAGGGGGAAGTCGAGGTTGAGAATATCGAGGTGGCCGGTTTCGGCACCGATCAGCTTGCCGCTCTGGGCCGCGTGCACCACGGCGCGGGTCACCGGGATCGGGAAGCGCGAGCCGGTGCCGCCCGGCGCGCCGGAGCCGCCGGTCCAGCCGGTGTTGACGAGGTAGACGCGGCTGCCGAAATCGTCGATGCGCTTCATCAGCAGCTCGGCGTAGTCGTTGGCCGGGCGCGGCATGAACGGTGCGCCGAAGCAGGTGGAAAAGGTCGGGTGGATACCGGCCGCGGCGCCGACCTCCGTGGAGCCCACCCGCGCCGTGTAGCCGCTGAGGAAGTGGAACGCGGCCGCCTCCTTGGACAGGATGGCGATGGGCGGCAGTACGCCGGAGACGTCGCAGGTCAGAAAGATGACGCAGTTGGGTTCGCCGGCGGCATTGGCCAGCACCCGCTTCGGCACGTGGACGAGCGGGTAACAGCAACGGCCGTTCTCGGTCAGGCTCGTGTCGTCGTAATCCGCGCGGCCGTGCTCGTCGACAACGACGTTCTCGACGATGGCACCGAAGCGGATCGCGTCCCAGATGATCGGCTCGTTCTCTTTCGACAGGTTGATCGTCTTGGCGTAGCAGCCGCCCTCGAGGTTGAACACGGAGCCCCGCGTCCAGCCGTGCTCGTCGTCGCCGATCAGGTAGCGCTCGGGATCGGCGGAGAGGGTGGTCTTGCCGGTACCCGAGAGGCCGAAGAACAGCGTGGTCTCGCCGTCCTCGCTGACGTTGGCGGAGCAGTGCATGGCCATCACGTCTTTCTCAGGCAGCAGGAAGTTCTGCACCGAGAACATCGACTTCTTCATTTCACCGCCGTACTGCATGCCGGCGATGAGGATCTTGCGCTGGCCGAAGTTGACGATCACCGTGGCGTCGGAATTGGTGCCGTCGCGTTCGGGCTCGCAGGCGAACCCCGGCGCGTTGAGGACGGTCCACTCGGGCTTGTGGTCGCCGTTGTACTGCTCCGCCTTGATGAACATATTGCGGCCGAACAGGCCGTGCCAGGCCCACTCGGTGATGACCTTGACGGGCAGGTAGTGGTCGCTGTGCGCGCCGACGTGCAGGTGTGAGACGAAGCGATCGCGGCAGCCGAGGTAGCTCTCGACCCGGTCCCAGAGCGCGTCGAAGCGGTCGGCCTCGAAGGGACGGTTGACGCTGCCCCAGGCGATGGCGTCCTCGCTGGACGGTTCGCGGACGATGAAGCGGTCCGCCGGGGAGCGCCCGGTGCGCTTGCCGGTGGTAACGAGGAGAGCCCCGGTATCGGTGAGTGTGCCCTCGCCGCGCTTCAGCGCCTGCTCAACAAACTGGGCGGGTTCCAGGTCGACGTATTCCTGGCCTAGCTGCGTGTCTGCGGTCATCGATCAATCCTGTCGGCAGTCCCGCCACGCAGCGGGACCGGGGAGCGGCCGGGGGCCGGGTCGGTTTTTGGGGCCGCGATTATGGCAGATTACCGGGCGCCGTGCGAACGGCACGGGCGGGGGTTCAGTGGATCGGGTCGGTCCGCTCCGGGAGCAGTTCGGGGGCCTCGAAGACGTACTGCTGGTTGCAGAATTCGCAGTCCATGGTGACCGAACCCTGCTCTTCGAGGATGTCGCGGATCTCGGCCTCGCCGAGGGTAGCGAGGGCCCGGCGGCTGCGCTCGCGGGAGCAGCTGCAGCGGAAGTGCACGGGCTGCGGGTCGAACAGGCGCACCGGGTCCTCGTGGTAGAGCCGGTAGAGGAGCGCCGCGGCATCGAGCGCCAGCAGTTCCTCGCGGGAAACGGTGGCGGCCAGGGTGCAGGCGTGCGTCCACTGGGCCTCGCGCTCCAGCGGGTCCGGCGTGAGCTGCGTAGGCAGCTGCTGGAGGAGGAGCCCGGCGGCGCGAGTGCCGTCGCAGGCCAGCCAGACGCGGGTGTGCAGCTGCTCGGACTGCTCGAAGTAGGCATCGAGGCTCTCGGCCAGGGATTCGCCGTGCAGGGGGACAATGCCCTGGTAGCGGCGGCCGCGCTCCGGCTCGACGGTGATGGCCAGCTGGCCTTCCGCGAGCAGCTCGCCAAAGCGCAGGGCAGTGGCTTCCTGTGCGCCCCGGGCGATCGCGCGCACGGCGAGCTCCGAGGTGCACTCGGCCATGATCAGCGGGACCTGGCCGCCGCTGCGCGCCTGCAGCGTCAGGCGCCCCTGGAACTTCAGCGTCGTCGCCAGCAGCACGGCGCGTTCGGCCTCGCGCTTGGGATAGGGGATGTCGACGCGCAGCAGGAAGCGGTCGAGCTGTGCTTCGGGCAGGGGGTAGGTGCCTTCCTGCTCGATCGGGTTCTGGGTCGCCATCACCAGAAACAGCGCCGGTAGCTCATAGGTTTGACTGCCAATGCTTACCTGACGTTCGGCCATGGCTTCCAGCAGTGCAGATTGCACTTTGGCAGGGGC
>CAJWWA010000327.1 GCA_913048495.1 uncultured Halieaceae bacterium | reverse complement strand
GGGGCCGGAAGGCCGCCGCCTGGATCCGCTCCGCGGGGCCGTTGCCGCGCTCCGGCTCGCTCATCGGATGGCCTCTGTGCAGGCGACGGTAATGGTCAGCGGCGGGTCCTCCGGCGCCACGCGGAAGGTCTCGCGGACGTCTCTGTAGCCCGGGCGTGTGCCCACGGCGGTGTACTCGCCGGGGCGCAGTTCCAGCGTGTGTCTCTCGAAGCTGCCGAGGCGGGCCACGCGATAGACGGTAACGCTGGTCTCGCCGTCTGAGCGCAGGGTGACCGGGACCTCCGTGTTGGCGCGAACGAGCAGTGCCGCCAGCCGGTCGGCCTGGCCGGCGAGGCGCGGCTGTTCTGTCTCGCTTTCCGCGAGCGCGGCCCGCGCCCGCTCGAGGAGCCGGGCGGCGTCGCCGGCCACGGCCGGATCCGCGAGGCGGTCCGGGTCGTCGATGACCTTGCCCAGGGCCCTGTCGAGGGCCGCGCGGGGTTCGGCGGTCTTGAGGCCGCGCTGGGCGAAGAACACGGTCGGGTCGAGGGCCAGGGCGGCTTCGTAGCGGCGCACGGCCTCATCCCAGTCCTCGGCCGCGGCGGCGGCCTCCGCGGCCCGGCGCAGGTCGCGGAGTTTCGCAGCGGTCTCCACCACGGTGACTTCCTGCAGGGCCGCGGTGGCTTCCGGGCTGCCGGGAACCAGCTGCTCGGCGCGGCGGAAGGCGCTGCGGGCGTCCTCGAAAGCCTCCCGGTCGAGGGCCGCGTAGCCCTCGGACATGGCCCCGGTGAAGCGCTTGCGCGTGAGCGCCTCCGACACCCGCGCAAGGGCCTCGGCGGCGCGCTGGTGCGCCGGGTCCGCGGCCGTGGCCCCGGCGAGCGCTTCCTTTGCGGCGGCGAGATCGCCCGCGGCCTCGGCCTCGGCGGCGCTTTCGAGGCCGGCGATCACCGTGGGCAGGGCCTCGACCCGCTCGCGCAGGGCGGCGGTGCGGGCAAAGCCCGGTTCGATCTGCTCGGCGGTGGATACCGCGGCCTCGGCGGCGGGCAGGTCGCCGGCCTCGATCGCCGCCTCGGCGGCGGCCAGCCGGGCATCGCGCTCCTGCGGGAGGCGCGCCTCCAGCGCCAGGGCGCCCTCCAGGGCCTCACGATAGCGGGCGATGGCCTCCTCGAAGGCCCGCTCCCGGTAGCGCTCGTCGCCGCTTGCCGCGCTCGCTTCCACCGCGGCGATGGCCTCGGCGCCCCACTCGGCCACGGCGCGGTTGTCGAGGTTCTCGCGCACGTCCAGCAGCTCGGCCAGGATGTCCTGCGCCTCGGCACGCAGCCGCGCGGCCTGCGCCTCGGCGAAGGGCGAGCGCTCCGGTCCGGGCGCGGCCGCCTTCGGGGCCTGGGCCGGCGCCTCGGCGCTGCCCTGCGCTGCGGGTGTCTCCGGGGTCTCCTGCGCCGCCGGGGGGGCGACGCGGCCGGGGAGCCAGAACACCACCAGCAGGGCGAGCAGGGCGAGGCCGCCGAGGGCCGGCAGAACCCAGCGCGGGGTGCCGCCGGCGCCCGCCGGCGTTTCCTCCGCCGCTACCGGTGCGGCGTCGAACGGTGCCGGTTCAACGCGCTCGAAATCCTGCGCCATGGTGTCCCCTGTCCGTCCCTGGTGCTGGTCAGCCTTCGCTGTTCCCGCCGCTGCCGTCAGCGCCGCTGCCATCCTCTGCCTCGGGCGGCGCGAGCGCGCCGACCTCGTTGCGATAGATCTCGGCAAGCAGGTCCCGCCACTGGTGGTACTGGTCCTCGACGTTGCCGGAGAGCATCACCGTGCGGTCCTCGAGCTCGATGACCCGCGGCGTGATCTCCGCCTCCAGGGAAAGGCCCAGCTCCGCCAGGGCCTCGACGTGGATCTTCGCCTCGGCGCGGGTCTCGAGCCCCGTCTTCAGCAGGTAGCCGCCGCCGATGATGGCGACGTTGCCCGCCGCGCGCGTGGTCCGCGAGTCGCCGCCACCCGCCGCGGCGATACCCGCGAGGATTGCGGCGCCGCCGGCGATGAGCTGGCGCCGGCTCTCGGCCTCCAGTTCCTGCATCGCCACCACTTCCTCGTAGCTGAGCTTGCGCCACTCCTGGTAGGGGCCCTGCATGTCGCCGCGGAAGCCCGTGTAGTACCCCTGCAGCGTGTCGATGAACAGGTTGTCCCGCTCGCGGATCCCCCGTACCCGCTCGAGCATGGGGTCGCCTTCCGCCGGCAGGCGCGCGATGTGCAGTTCGCCGTCCCGGTCCTCGCGCAGGTAGCCGTCGAAGGCCTCCGGTGCGAAGCTCCGGGCGAAGCGCAGCTCGCTCACGGTGCGGATGTCCTCGGCCTCGCCCTCGTCGAGCGCCAGCTGGTGCTCGAGCAGGTCGTTGGCGATGCGGTGGTAGACCGCCTGGAAGGGGTCGTACTGGCGCCGCGTCCTGTTGTCGTAGGCGTAGCGGCTGGCATGCCCCTCGTAGGTATTGTCGAGCCAGACATTGCCGCGGGCATCCACGGCGCGCACGGCGAGCTTCAGCTCCTCGCCGTCGGAGTGGAGGATGGTGCCGTCGATGCGCAGGTCCGTGATCCGCTCGTTGTCCGGCACCACTCGCACGGCGCCCCAGGCGCCCGTATCCTGCATGGTCGTGGCCAGCAGCTGCGGGATGAAGCGCGCCTCGGCGCGGCGGACTTCCGGGTAGACGCGCTGTTCGTCGTCTTCGTCGATGTCGTCCAGGCCCGGGTCGAAGATGGCGACGCCGACGTCGAGCAGCTCCGCCTCTGCGATCGGCGCCTGCGGGTAGGCGAGGGGCGGCACGGACGTCGTCTTCACCGTCTGGCTGACGCAGCCGGCGAGGAGCAGCCCGCAGGCCGCGAGCAGCGGCAGCAGCAGGCGCGTCACGGCTGTTCGATACCCTTGTATTTGCGGTATTCGGCCCAGAGCTTCTCGCGCACGGCCGGATCCGGCTCGCGCATGGCGGCCTCGCGCAGCTGGCGCGCGACCACGTCGTCGTCATTGCCGTCCGGAATGTCCGGGGGCGGAGGATACTTGGCGGTGTTGTCCGGAATGCCGCCGCCGCGGCTCGCACCGCCCATGCCGCCGCCGCTGGAGTAGCCGCCGCTGTCGGCGAGTACGCGGCCATAGCTGCCGCCCTGCCCGCCGCTGCCGGCGCCCTCGTCGGTCTCAGCGGCCTCGTCGCTGCCACCCGCGCGCTCGCGCTCGGCGGCGCGCTGGGCGGCCTGCTCCTCGAGAATCATGGCGTCGAACTCGCCGGCGCCGCGCTCGAGCTCGGCGTCGAGGATCGCGACCTGTTCGGCCGTGGTGAGCGGTCCGCCCCCGCTGCCACTGCCGGTCATCGTGCCGTTGCCGGTGGCCGTGCCCGCGGTACCGCTGCCCCCTGAGCCGGAGCCTGAGCCCGTGGCACCGGCCCCGCCGGGTTGCCCGCCGCCGGCGCGGGTGCCGGCGCTGGCGCTGGTTACTATTACAAACTACTACTACTCCTCCTAGTACTACTACTA
>CAJWWA010000326.1 GCA_913048495.1 uncultured Halieaceae bacterium | reverse complement strand
AACTACGAGGCCCGCGGCGAGCGCTTTGCGGCGCTTGCCCGCGAGTACGCCGGGGGTGAGCCGTGAGCCGGCTCTACCTCGGTGCCGACCCGGTGCTCGCGGGCCTGGGGCTCGCGCTGGTGCTGCTCGGGCTGGTGGCGATCACCTCCGCGTCCATCGGCTACGCCGAGGCGCAGTTCGGCAACCCCTGGCACCACGCCGAGCGCCACGGCATCTACATCGTCGCCGCGCTGCTGCTCGCCGTCGCCGTGTACCGCGTTCCGCCCCGGTTCTGGTACGACAGCGCCTGGCTCTGGCTGCTGCTCAGCCTGGCGCTGCTGGCGCTGGTGCTGGTGCCCGGCGTCGGCAAGTCGGTGAACGGCAGCCAGCGCTGGCTGCCGCTGGGGCCGCTGACGCTGCAGCCCTCCGAGCTGGTAAAGGGGGCGAGCGTGCTGTTCCTCGCCGGCTACCTCGTGCGCCAGCAGGCGGCGGTGCGCAGCACCTGGCAGGGCTTCCTGCGGCCGATGCTGGTGCTCGGCGTGATCGCGCTGCTGCTGCTCTTCGAGCCGGATTTCGGGGCGACGGTCATCGTCATGGGTACCGCCTTCGGCATGCTCTTCCTCGCCGGCATGAAGCTGCTCCACTTCTTTATCGTCATCGGCCTGTCGCTGTTCGGCCTCGCGGCGCTGATTCTCTCCGCGCCGTACCGGCTACAGCGGCTGACGGCGTACACGGACCCCTGGGCGGATCCCTACGACACGGGCTTCCAGCTCATCCAGTCGCTGATCGCCTTCGGCCGCGGCGAATGGCTCGGGGTGGGCCTCGGCAACAGCGTGCAGAAGCTGTTCTACCTGCCCGAGGCACACACCGATTTCGTGTTCTCCATCTGGGCCGAAGAGACGGGCTTCGTCGGCGCGGCGCTGCTCATCGGCCTGGTGCTGGCGCTGATCCTGCGCATCGGCTTCGTGGGCCGCGCCGCGGCCCGTGCCGGCGAGGACTTTGCCGCCTATGTCTGCTTCGGCGTGGCGCTGATCTTCGCCGGGCAGGCCTTCATCAACATGGGGGCGAGCTCCGGGCTCCTGCCCACCAAGGGCCTGACACTGCCGTTCGTGAGCTACGGCGGCACGGCGCTGGTGGCCAGCTGCTGCCTGCTGGCGATCGTGCTGCGCATCGAGCACGACCTGCGCACGGGCGCCGGCGCCCGTGCGGGAGGTGCGCGATGAGCGCGGCACCGCTGGTCATGATGCTCGCGGGCGGCACCGGCGGCCACGTCTACCCGGCCCTCGCCGTCGCCGAGGAACTGCGCGAGCGCGGTTACCGGGTGGAGTGGGGCGGCACCCGCCGCGGTCTCGAGGCGCGGGTGGTGCCGGCAGCGGGCATCGCGCTGCACTGCCTCGCCGTGCGCGGGCTGCGCGGCAAGAGCCTGCAGTTCCTCGCCACCACGTGCATGGCGGCGACCATCGAGCAGCTCAGCGATGGGAGCTGCACGGTTGAGGTGCAGCCCGAGCAGCTGGAGGCCATCATCGAGCGTCATGGAGAGAACGTGCCGGCAGGGACTCGCACAGCGGTACGCGAACTGCGCCTGTTCCTCAACGCGGCACACAAGGAGACGGAGATGCCTGTCTGCGCTGCGGGCTCGCAGACGGTCGCCGTCGAGCTGGCAGCGGAGGATGAGAAGAAGCGCGTCGCAGAAGAAGAATCGGAAAAGGAGGGAGGCGCCTTTGGCCGCCAGCTCCGCGTCTTTCTGCGCAAGCTCCACTTTGTGGAGGGGCGCGACCTCGTGGAGCACACCATGCAGTTCTACATCGGCAAGTACGAGGCGATCCAAGCGAGCGTCGAGGCGTCGGACCTTAGCTGGCCGGCGCGGGCGTTTGCCGCGATGGAAATCGCGGCGCGGGCCAAGGAAGGACTTGGCCTGAGGGAGCACTCGTCGCGAATGCGGCCCGCTTTGTTGGCGAGCCTCGGCGCGACGTCGGTGGCGGTGATGGAGTTGGTTCAGGAGCTGTACGACCGGCTTAACACTGGATCGTCGGCGGACCACGCGTGCGCATAGCCACGCGAACCCAGAGAGAGAGCAACACGCCATAGAGAGGCAAAGAAGTAGGGAGGTAGGGAGGTAGGGAGGTAGGGTGTATAGTTGCTATTAGAAACGTTCCGAATTCCCACGGCGCAACCGATGGGCGCTCCGCGTGTCGAGGTCGCCGTTGCCAAAGAGCCGCTCCAAGAAGGACAGCTGGCGCCGGCGCGTCGTGTCAAAGCAGTAGGCGGTGTTGAGCTTGTTCAGGCGGTTGTTGGCGCACAGCTGCGGATTGGTGACGCGGAGGCGCCACGACGACGCCGGGTCGTAGCTCGTCGTCAGCGGGTTGGCCAGGCTCGGCATTTCCGGACAGTTGCCGAGGCCCACGTTGCCCGTGACTTGGCACTGCCGCACCGTCGCCCACACGCCGGTGGTGCCGTCGTCGACCTGGAGCTCGTAGAGCAGGCCGGCGCCGCACCAGCACTGGAACTCGATCGACTCGAAGAGGATGGTGGCGCCGGTGCCCGGAAGGTCTTCGAGGTGGGTGGTGGTGCCAGCGTAG
This sequence comes from uncultured Halieaceae bacterium, assembly GCA_913048495.1. Taxonomy (GTDB): domain Bacteria; phylum Pseudomonadota; class Gammaproteobacteria; order Pseudomonadales; family Halieaceae; genus Pseudohaliea. The sequence continues at coordinate 923 of CAJWWA010000326.1, read as the reverse complement.
TAAAAGGTGGGGCCGAGGCCCTCGAGGCTGTCGCTCGTCGCGCCCGCAGGGCACGTGATTGGCGCTGCCGGCGGTGCGGCGGGCGGCGGCGAGGGCGGTGTTGCAGCCAAGATGCGATCACTTGACCCCATCACGCCGTGGTACTGGCAGTACAGCGTCAGCGGGTAGCAGCTTGGATTGCTGGGGTAGGTGAGTTCCCACAAGCCCGCGTGGTGGTCGGGAGATCCGGAGGTGGTGCCATCCACGGCCACCCACGTCGGATCGCAGCCCGACTCTTGGCCGTAGATCCGGAGGGGATGCGACGCTGGAATGTTGTACCGAACAACATCGCCGGGCTCCACTGCAAATGCAGTGGAGGAGCCGTCGACCAGGTAAACGCCGCCGACGGCGGTCACCTCGTGCCGCACAAGGGGTGGGTTGGATGGCGGCGGTGGCGGCGACGGGTGGTAGCACGGGTCGACAAGCGCTCCCTGTTCGCAGTAGCCGTCGTTGTTCGCGTCGGGGGCGCAGAGGCGGAACCGGCCGTCGGATGCGCGCGTCGCGTAGTAGGACGCGCAATCGTAGGTGGCCGCGGGAATCTGGTAGCACCAGAGAAGGGGCGGGTGGTTGGGGCCGTTGTCGACGCGCGAGTCGAGCCGGTTGTGCAGCTCGGCGCACTCGGGCGCCACGGGCGGCGGCGGCGTGGGCGGCGGCGACGGTGGCAATGGCGACGGGGGCGGCGACGGCGAGGTCGATGGGGGCGGCGACGGCGAGGTGCTCGGCGGTGGCGACGGCGAGGTTGACGGGGGCGGCGACGGCGAGGTCGACGGAGGCGGCGACGGCGAGGCCGACGGCGGCGGTGGCGATGGTGAGGCCGAGGGCGGCGGCGACGGCGAGGTTGACGGCGGCGGCGGCGGCGGGCGCGGCGGCGGCGGCGGCGGCGG
>CAJWWA010000325.1 GCA_913048495.1 uncultured Halieaceae bacterium | reverse complement strand
CGGCCAAGGTCGGTGCGCGCCTCGCGGGCCTGCCGCGGCCGGCCAACTGCCTGTGAGCCTGCCCCGCTTCGAGCCCGATCGCTACGACGCGCTGCTGGCGGACAAGGCCGCGCGCGTCAGCGCCCTGCTCGCGCCCTTCGAGCCGCCGCCGGCCAAGGTGGCGCCGTCGCCGCCGGAGGCCTTCCGCATGCGCGCCGAGTTCCGCTTCTGGCATGACGGCGATGACAGCTTCTACGCCATGTTCGACCCGGCAGCGCCGAAGGAGCCGCTGCGGGTCGACGACTTCCCCATCGCCTGTACCCCGATCCGCGAGCGCATGGAGCCGCTGCGCCGGGCGCTGCGCAGCGATGGCGACCTGCGGCGCAAGCTGTTCCAGGTAGAGTTCCTCGCGACCACGACGGGCGAAGTCCTCGTCACCCTGGCCTACCACCGGCGCCTGGACGACGCCTGGGAAACCGCGGCGACCGCGCTTGCAGCGCAGCTCGGGCTGGCGATCGTCGGTCGCAGCCGCGGGCAGAAGGTGGTCATCGGCCGCGACTGGGTCACGGAGCAGCTCACCGTCGACGGCCGCACCTGTCGCTACCGGCAGCGCGAGCAGGCCTTCACACAGCCCAACGCGGCGGTCAACGTGGCCATGCTCGAGTGGGCCTGCGCGGCCGCGGGCGAGCTCCCGGGCGACCTCCTCGAACTCTACTGCGGCAACGGCAACTTCACCGTGCCCCTGGCCCGCCACTTCCCGCGCGTGCTTGCCACGGAACTGTCCAAGGTGTCGGTACGCGATGCCCGCCACAACCTCGCCGACAACGGCGTCGACAACGCCGCGGTCGTGCGGCTCTCGGCCGAGGAGATGAGCAGCGCCCTGCGCGGCGAGCGCGCTTTCCGCCGCCTCGCCGAGCTGCCGGTACCGCTCGAGGACCACGACCTGCGCACCGCCTTCGTGGACCCGCCGCGGGCCGGCCTCGACCCGGCGACCCTGGCCAGCCTGCGCCGTTTCGATCACCTGCTCTATGTCTCCTGCAACCCGGACACCCTGGCGGACAACCTCGCTGCGCTGCACGACGACTACCGCATCACCCGCTTTGGGCTGTTCGACCAGTTCCCCTACACTGGGCACATGGAGTGCGCCGTCGCCCTCGCGCGACGCTGACGCACCCGCCACCACCACGACGCGTGACGGAGGTTCCCATGGAACGGCTGGACGACGCCGCCGTCGAGGCGGCCCTCGACAAGCTCACCGGCTGGCGCCGGGACGGCGACCACCTGCGCCGGGATTTCAAGTTCGCTGATTTCAACGCGGCCTGGGGCTTCATGAGCCGGGTCGCGCTCTGCGCGGAGGCGATGAACCACCACCCGGAGTGGAGCAATGTCTACAACTCGGTGAGCATCGGACTGTCGACCCACGACGCCGGCGGCCTGACGGAGCTCGACCTGAAGCTGGCCGAGGCGATCGACGGCTGCGCGGGGGAACGCTAGAAGCGCAGGCCGAACTCGAGCAGGCGCCGCCCCAGCACGTCATCGAGGCGGCTCTCGTCCCGCGCGTTGACCTCGATACTGCGCAGACCCAGCTGTTCGTAGACATCGCGCTTGCGCAGCCGGCTGCTCAGCTCGCCGGCGGGCACGTCCTCTTCCCAGCAGTCGATGTAGATGCGTCCTGCCGGCAGGTAGAAATCCGCGCGGAGTGGCTCGTCCACCGGCAGGTTGCGGGCGTGGGCGTGGGTCAGCTGAGCGAGGTAGAGCCAGTTGCAGACGTGCATCTGCAGCGGGCTGTGCAGCACGTGACCATCGATGCCGGCGTAACCTTCGACGGCGACCCGGCCGGAGCTCGCGAACAGGTCCGGCTCGGCGCTGTCGTCCACCCGCGGCGCGCCGTGCTCGGAGAAACGCCCCAGCTCCCGGTGCACGACCGCCTCGTCGATGATCTCGTGGGGCCAGCTGACGTAGAGCGCGCCCGAGTCCTCGCTCTCTTCCTGCTGGCCGCCGAAGCGGCGGCCGAGGTCCGTCAGTTCCCAGCCCAGCAGCGTGTGTTCCTGCAGGCCGAGCTCCGCCAGTGCCCGGTTGATGGTCTGCGGATGCAGCTGCGGGTAGTAGCGGCGCATGCCGCGCGCGGTGATGCGCTGCCGCGACTCGATGGCCGCCAGCAGCGGATGGGTGGCGAGCGTTTCCGGCCAGACCACGTAGCGGCCGAAGCGCTTGCTGTTCTGGTAGGCACCGCCCTCGAACTCACCCTTCGGCGTCAGCAGCCAGTGGTCACCGCTGCGCTCGATCCAGCCGTAGTCGCGCAGCGTGGCGAACAGCTGCTGGATCGGCAGGTGCAGCTTCTTGGCCAGCGCGGAGGTGGAGAGCAGGCCGCCCTCCCCGCGATCGTCACCCAGCGGCGCCATAGCGCTCGCCGAGGGCGGCGTAGAGCCGCTCGGGGAAGTCAGCGGCGCTGCCGTCGAGGCTGCCGAGCAGTTCGTGCAGGTGCTCGTTGTCTTCGCGCCCGCTCCAGGTCTTGCGGTAGCTGCCGTCCTGGTAACCGTTGTCCTGGCGGAAGAAGTTGAGCACGTTCTTGCCGACGTAGGCGGTGTAAAGATCCTCGAAGCCGAGGTCCGCCGTGGCCATGAGATCGCGGAAGGCCGTCACCGAAAAGCGCCGGGAGGCCAGCGCCTCGGCCGCCAGCGCCTCGGTGGCCAGGCGCAGGTCGTCGGTGGCCGGTGCCGCCTGCTCGATGTCGGCGGCAATGCGGCCGGCGAGCGCGGCGTGGTCGTCATCCTCGAGCAACAGCATCGACAGGCCGAAGTGCCAGATATCGACGATCTCCAGCCGCACCTGTTCCATGGCCGGCTGCTGCCGCTTCCACCACTTGTAGCCGTAGTGCTCGAGCAGCTCCGCGCACTCGATCCAGGTCGCCCGGTACCAGGCGAAACCCTGGGCCCGCCACTGGGGATGGACCCGCGTATTCATGCGGTCCTGCATGGCGAGCATGGTCTCGAGTTGTTGCTGCACGCGTGGTCTCCGGTTCACGGGAGAGCGCAGTGTAGCAGCGGCTGCGGGGGGCTCCCAGCCTGCCGCTCAGCCCGATTGCTCCGGCGACCCTGCTGTGGCCCCGGCCGGCCACTTCGCCTGCACGATACGGAAGCGCCCGGCGACGAAGGCGAGGTCGGCGAGACAGGCGTTCCCCGCCGGGTTGAGGCCGGTGACGTGGTAGTCGGAATAGGCAGCCGCGAAATTGATCGGCATGCGCTGGTCCATATTGATCCACAGCGAAGCACCGGCATCGGTGAAGGCATCCTGCGCCTGCTCGATGAAGTCGCGGTCCGAGGAATAGAGATAGGAGGAGATGGCGCCACGCGTCCGCGCCAGTTCGGCGGCATGGGCCAGTGCCGCGTCACGGTCCGGCTCGCGGATCAGGAAACAGACCGGCGCAAACAGCTCCTCGCCGAACAGCTCGGTCTGCGACGCATCGACCTCGACGACGAGCGGCGTTGCCGTCCGTGCGTCCGGGAAGTCCGGATGGACATAAGCGCGGCTTTCCAGCACCACCCGGCCGCCGGCCGCAAGAACACGGC
>CAJWWA010000324.1 GCA_913048495.1 uncultured Halieaceae bacterium | reverse complement strand
GCCTGCGCCTTCGTCCGGGACAACGCGCTGCCGTAACGGATATTTTTAGAGTTTCTTACGACGCCGTCGTAAAGTGGTATTTGCCTTTGCAGCCGCGGCTGCCGGCTCCGCAGTGCCCCGCCGTCCGTGCCGACCCGCTCGCCGACATCGGCGCGCTGCGCACGATCAATTTCGTGATGAAGGGCGGCACGGTCTACCGGAACGACGGCGCCCGCTGAGTGGTGGCCGGGTGCGTGCCGCCTGAGAGCCCGGCCGGGGGCGGCGCGCCGTGAGCGGCCTGCTCCGGGCGCTCGGCAACTTCGTGGGGCCCGCGGCCGTCATGGCGGCGGGGACCATGGGCGCCGGTGCGATCGCTTCCTTTCTCCTCGCCGGGGCCTGGTTCCGTTACGACCTGCTCTGGGTGCTGCTGCCGCTGCTGCCCCTGTTCGTGGTCTCGGCCGACAGCGCCTCGCGCATCGGGGCCCTGAACCCGTCGACGGGTATCCTTACCCTGGTCCGCGGCCGGCTGGCGCCGGCCCTCGCCTGGGTCATCCTCGCCCTCATCGTGCCGGTGCACTTCCTCGTGACCATGGGGCAGGTCTCGGTGATGGTCTCGGCGTTCAGTTCGCTGGTCGGCCTCGCGCCGACGGGCGTGGCCGCGCAGCTGCCGGTTGCGGTCGAGGTCGTCCTGTCGGTGCTGCTGGCAGCGGGGGTGCTGTGGCTGGTGTTCTCCCGCGGCTACGAGCGCATGCAGACGGTCATGTCCTGCCTCATGGTGCTCATGTTCGTGTGCTTTCTCATCGTCGCGCTGCGCGGGCTCTCGGAGTGGCGGGCGATCCTCGCCGGATTCGTTCCCGCGCTGCCGCCGGACCTGCCGGTTCCCGGCGAGGCGGACCCGCGCGTCGCGACCAGTTCCGTCATCGCCATGGTCGGCGCCGCCATCGCCCCGGCGGCGTTGCTCGGCCTGCCTTACATGTGCGCCGATGCGGGTAGCGGCCGCGACGAACTCCGCCGCGCCTTCTGGCAGTCGGTGCTGAACCTCGGCTTCGTCTTCGGCGCCTACGCGTTCTTCGTGCTCGTGGCCGGCGCTTTCGCGCTCTACCCCATGGCCGACCATGCCAGCTTCGCGGATGTCGGCCAGGCCTCGGCCGTGCTCCGGGCGGCGCTCCCCGAGCGCCTCGCCTTCCTGGGTCCGGTGATCTTCTCCCTCGGCCTGTTCACCGCTGCCATGACCACGCTGGTGGTGGCGGCGCAGGTGACGATCTACTTCATGCTCGACATGGCCGGCAAGCCCTGGCGCTTCACCGCGGACAACCGCCGCTATCACCGCCTGCTGACGGTGTTCGTCCTCGGCGCCGCGGCCCTTGCGCCCTTCTGGGACTTCCCGGCTCTGCTCAAGGTCATCCTGCTCATGGGCGTCAACGTGGTGGCGATCCCGCTCGTCTACGTGATCGTGCTGGCGCTCGCCAACAGCCGCGCGGTCATGGGCGAATTTCGTGCCGAGTGGTGGCGCAACGTTTTCCTCGGGCTGGGGCTCGCGGTCTCCATCGCCCTCGCCATCGACAAGGCGCCGCTCTACTACCGCATGCTCCTCGGCTGAGCCCGGGCGCCGTCGACGGCGCCGGGGCGTATCTTTGCTATGCTTCGCGTCGCCTCATCAATCACCTGCAGGGACGACATGGAACAGGACTGGCTCTGGGGCCTCGCCGGCGGTCTTCTCATCGGCCTCGGCGCGGCCGTGTATCTTCTCGGTAACGGGCGCATCATGGGCGCCTCGGGCATTATCGGAGGCCTGGTGGATCGCAGCGGCTGGTCCAGCTGGGCCGAGCGGGTGGTCTTCCTCGCCGGGGTATTCCTGCTGCCGCTGCTGCTGGTGCCGCTCCTGGACCGGGAGGCGGCCACCCACCTTACCGGCAATGCCGCCGTCGTGATCGCCGCCGGTGTGCTGGTCGGTATCGGCACGCGTATCGCCAACGGCTGCACTTCCGGTCACGGCGTCTGCGGTATCTCCCGGCTGTCGCCCCGGGGAATTGTGGCGACGCTGATCTACATCTTCGCCGGCGGTGCAACCCTGCTCGCCCTGCGCCACGGGCTGGGGGTGATCTGATGCGCCTGCTCCTCGCCTTCATCGCCGGCGGCCTCTTCGGCAGCGGGTTGCTCATCTCCGGCATGACCGATACGCGCAAGGTCCAGGGCTGGCTCGACGTCTTCGGCGCCTGGGATCCGACGCTGGCCTTCGTCATGGGCGGTGCCATCGTTCCCATGGCCGTAGCCTGGCGGTTCACCCGCCGCGGTGCGCCGCTGGCGGGGGGGAGCTACCCGGCGCCGCCCGACCCGGTGCTCGACCGCCGGCTGGTCGTTGGCTCCATCCTCTTCGGCATGGGCTGGGGCCTCGCCGGCCTGTGCCCGGGGCCGTCCATCGCCTCGCTGAGCTATGGCGGCAGCGGCGGCCTCGTGTTCCTCGCCGCGATGATCGCCGGCATGGCGCTGGCACCAGCGGTCGGCCGCGCCCTGGGGGGCGTCCGGGCATGAACCGGTTGCCCTCGCGTTGAGCCGCCTTTCTGCGCCCCCACGAGTGAGAGGAAAAGCTTTGATGAACAGAATCGTCACTACGGCCTGCGCGGTGTTTCTCGCCGGCCTCGCAGCGTCTGCGCAGGCCGATACCCGTATCCTGCCCATGCGCGAGCGCGCCGCGGTCATCGACCAGTGGCTGGCGGAGCGGGTGCAGACGGTGCTGCCGGGCCTGATGCGCCGCGCCGGCATCGACCTTTGGGTGCTGATCAGCCGCGAGTACAACGAGGACCCGGTGCTGCGCACCTTCCTGCCGGCCACCTGGCAGTCGGCGCGGCGCCGGACCATGCTGCTGATCCACGACCGCGGCGAAGGCGAGCCGCTGGAGACCCTCGCCATTGCCCGCTACGACGTCGGCGAGACCTTCCGCAAGGCCTGGGACAAGGAGCGCGACGGCGACCAGTGGGCCCGCCTGGCCGAGCTGATTGCCGAACGCGACCCGCGGGCGATCGGGGTCAACGTCTCGGACACCTTTGCCCTCGCGGATGGCATGGCGCACACGGAGTACCGGCTGCTGGAGGAAGCGCTGGCACCCGCCCTGCGCGAGCGCCTCGTGTCCGCCGAGGCGCTCGCCATCGGCTGGCTGGAGACCCGCAGCGCGGCGGAGATGGTGGTCTACCCGCAGGTCTGCCGCATCGCTCACGAGATCATCGCGGAGGGGTTCTCAGAGGCAGTCATCCAGCCCGGCGTGACCACCACGCAGGACGTCGCCTGGTGGTACCGCGACCGGGTGCGCGAGCTTGGCCTGACGGCGTGGTTCCACCCCTCCGTTTCCGTGCAGCGGGCGGATACGCCGGCGCGGGACATGAAGGCCGAGATCGCCTCCCACGACGACGAGGCGGTGATCCGGCCGGGTGACCTGCTGCACGTCGACTTCGGCATCAGCTACCTGCGGCTGAACACCGACACGCAGCAGCATGCCTACGTGCTGCGCCCGGGGGAGACCGACGCGCCGGAAGACCTGCAGGCCGCCCTCGCCACCGGCAACCGGCTGCAGGATATCCTCACGGGGGA
>CAJWWA010000323.1 GCA_913048495.1 uncultured Halieaceae bacterium | reverse complement strand
TCCCGCGGAGGCTAGGGGTTGACAGGCCACGCTTACCGTGTAGGCGCAGGCGAGGAGGGCCAGGGCGAGCCCCAGGGTGAGGATCCACGACGCCGGGCCGCCGGGGCGTACCGGTGGGGCCGGCTGTTCCGTGACCGGGTCGAGACCCATGCGCCGGCGGAGGGAAGCCGCGTCCACCGCCGAGAGCAGATCGACCGAAAACGCCAGCGGCGAACCGGTTTCCGGCAACAGGTCCAGGTAGCCCGCCTGCCGTAGCTCCGACGGCACGGCGGCGTAGGGACCGGCGCCCGCGGCCACGGCACCGGGCCCGACGACAACCGGCTCGATCACCAGGTAGTCGGGCAGCCGGCCGGCTGTCGTGGCATCGCCGAGGGCGTCGCCGGCTCGACCGGGTGCCTCGAGGATCGGCGCGGCCGGCGCCCGGGGCGCCAGCAGGGCAAGAGCCAGCCAGACGGCCCCGGCCAGCACCCGTGCGCTCACGGCGTGCCCGCCGCCGCAACCAGGGCGTCCACGCGCTCGGCCAGCGCGTGCACGTGGGGATCAAAGCTGTCCAGGCCGTGGAGGGCCTCGGCCAGGGCCAGCAGGTAGTCCCGGTTGCTGCCGCTCGGCCCCTGCGCCTCGTTGATGTGCGCGGCCAGTTCGTCCAGCGATGCCGGGCCGAGGAAGGCGGGGTTGTCGGGCCGGGCGACGTAGATCAGGCCGTCCACGGGCTCACCGGCGCCGTCGAGCCTGACCGGCAGCCGGTGACGGTCGTAACCGTTCTTCTCGCGGTGATCCAGGTGCTCGAAGACCACCGGCTCCACCCGGTAGGCGACGCCGCGGCAGCGGGCGCCCGGCACCTCGATGAGCGTGACCACCCGGCCGGGCGCTTCCGGCGTCCCCCGGTGGTCGTGGGAGCCCTGCCAGAAACGACGCTCCCAGCCCTCGATGGTGGCGTTGCGGCGCTCGAGGTACGGAAAGTCGACCTTGTAGATCAACGAGCCGTAGCCGAAGACCCAGGTCGGCTCCGCGATCAACGCAGCGGTCTCAGCGGAAGTGCGACTTGAAGTAGTTGAAGGAGTTGTGCACTGCCTTGAGGGCGTGCTCCGCCTCGTGCTTCAGGCGATCCCAGTTGTCGTCGCCGGCCTTTTTCAAGGCTTCGAGGCGGGCGTAGAAGTCCTCCCGCTGCTCCTCGAGGCGCGCCCGCTGTTTCTCGAGCTCTGCCTCGACCTCACCCGAGGTCTTGCGCGCGCGGGCCTCGAGCTCGTCGACCTCGCTGTTCAGCGCATCGATCTGTTGCTTGAGCTTTTCGACGACTTCGTCGCGGGTGGGCATGGGACGGCTCCTTTGCTGTGGCTGTCAGCTGAGGCTAGCACAGCGGGCTGAAGTGAGGTACGCGCGGTTCACCAACGGAAGCCCCGGTACCTGCAGGCTCGCCGGCAGGCGTCAGGCCGCCAGAATCCGTGGGTGCTCAGGCGCGTTACGCTTTCTTGACCGCCAGCGAGGCCAACGCCGCGGTACTGGGCAGTGGTCGGTAGAATGAGGCCGACGCTATTGGTGACTCGTCACACCACCTGATGCCCCTGCAGCTCGCGCGCGGTTACGCCTCGAGAGGCTCTCGAGCGCCACGACGAGGGCGACCACGACGACGGTCGCCACGACCAGGGCACCGGGATTCCCGCCCAGGATGGCCACGACGATCCACATCAGCAGGAGTACGGTGCCGCCGCCGGCACCCAGCAGGATAGCGGCGTTGCGCTGCAACCTCGCAACCCCCTCCCGCTTGCTGACCGCGCCTGCCGCCTCGGCCCCCGGCGACCCGGATTCACTGCTGCTCTGCATGCTGGCGCCCCCCTTTGGCTAGCGTCATCTGCACACAGTGTAGATCACGGCTGGCAGGGTGGAGACCACTTCGTCAGCCGGCTATTGCCACACCTGCGCCGGCGCGTCGCTGCAGGCGGCCGCGCTGACCGGGGCGCCCGCTTTGGCGTTGTTCGGCTGCAGGCACTGGCCGGCGTCGTTGCGCAGGCGCCCGCGCTTGTCGTAAGTCCACAGCTGGAACTTGCCCTGGCCGCACTTGACCAGGCTGGCGCCGGCCAGGCAGCGCCCGTCGTGGGCGACGAGGTGGCGGCCGGCGTCGAAGGCCCACTGCTGCGAGGCGGCCTTGCCGTTGCAGGGCTCCACCGACAGCGCGCCGCGGGCATCGAGGCACAGCTTGTTGCCGGTGCGGTAGGCTCGCCGCGCGGCGGCAGCCTTGTCCGCCGCGGCCGGTTTCGCGGTCTCGGCCGCTTTCTCCTCCTCGAGGCGCTCGAGACCCTCTTTCTGCATCTTCTTCATGGCATCGGTATTGAATTGGGCGGCAGCGCCGCCGGCCAGGAGCGCGGCCAGCAGGCCTGCGGCAACACGGGAGATCGGGTTCATCAACGGCTTCCTTTGCTTGCCCGGAGTGACTACAGTCGGCAACGTAACGCCACCGACCGGCGCCTTCAACTACTGTGACACCAGACGGGAAGAGGAGTTCTGACGTGCCCAGGCTCGCACGGCTCGCGCTGCTCACGGGGCTGGCACTGATACTGCTGCTGGTGCTGGTCACGGCCGGGGTCGCGGGGCTCCTCGCCAGCGAGCGCGGCACGCGGTGGATGGCCGGCCTCGCCGTCGACCGGCTCGGCGTCGACCTGCGCTGGGCGGAGCTGCGGGGCTCGCTCTGGCGGCGGGTGGAGCTCAGCGGTCTCGAGTTCGAACAGCCGGGGTTGCGCCTCTCGGCGGCCAGCGCCGCCCTCGCCTGGGAACCCGGGGCACTGCTGGGCGGTGAGCTCCGGATCAGTGCGCTGACCGTGCAGGATGCGCAGCTGGTCATCAGCGAAAGCGAAGAAGACACGTCGCCGGCGGGCGCGTTCGACCCGGCCGCATTCCGCCTGCCCCTCGACGTCGTGCTGAGCGGTGTGGCCTTCGAGCGGGTCACCGTCGTCATGCCGGACGACGTTGAGCAGGTCATAGATTCCTTCACGCTCGCGGCGGGTTTCCGGGGCGATCAACTCGAGCTCTCTGCCCTGGAACTGCGCCTGCCGGACAAGGGCCTGTCGCTCTCCGGTTCAGCGGGGCTGCGCCCGACCATGCCCGTCGCGCTGACGCTGCAAGCCGACGGCCTGCTGCCGGCGCAGGCCACCGCCGACGGGCCGCGTCCGCCGCAACGCGTCGCTGCGCAGCTCTCGCTCGATGGCACCGTGGAGTGGCAGGACGCCGCTATCGCGGCGGCCCTGGACTACCGCTTCGCTATCCGGGGCGCGGAGGGCCTGGTGCCCGAGCTACCGGACCGCATCGCCGCGGGCGGGCAGTTGAGCGCCCGACAGCAGGGCGATGAACTGGCCATCGACACCGCCACCCTTGCCCTCGACGATGCGCTACTGGCGCTGAGGCTGCGCGCGACGATCTCCGGCACGACGACGGCGAACCCAACGCTCTCCGCGGAACTGGACTGGGAGGCACTGCGCTGGCCTCTGGACACGACCACCGCCCCGCTGTTCGCCAGCGACAACGGCCGCATCAGCGTCACAGGGCGGGCCAGTGATTACCGGCTGGCGCTCGCG
>CAJWWA010000322.1 GCA_913048495.1 uncultured Halieaceae bacterium | reverse complement strand
CGGAAGTCGGCGTCCGCCGCCAGCTCCCAGGCCACGCTCACCGGGCCGGTGCCGGCCGCCGCCGTGCCCGCGGCAGGCGTGGCGCGGGTCCAGAGCATGATGCCGTCGGCGAGCGGGTCGCCGCTGGCGACGCCGTGGTCGAAGCGGGCCGCCGACAGGGCCGGTGGGCGTCCGCCGAGGGTGCAGCCGGTAACGGCCGTGGAGAGGATGACGCCGGAAGAGAGGCGCAGGAAATGACGACGGGACAGCATGTTTGACGACATGAGCAGACTCCGGCTAGTGGCGTCGCAAGGCTAACGGGGCATTGTTACGGCGCCGTGACAGCTCAGCGACGGTAGTCCAGCGGCGGTGCGCGGTCACCGAGCAGGGGCACGTACTCGAAGTCGGCGCCGCGGCGTTCCTCGAACTCTTCCTTTGCAGATACCAGCACGTCCGGGGAGCGGATCAACTCGGCACCGGTGAGCGCGAGGGTCTTTGCCGCGACCAGCATGCCCTTGGTACCGATGCTGGTACCGCCGGCGGCGATGGCCTGCCAGGAATGGGGCGCGGTGCCGGGCACCCAGGTGGCGGCGCGCATCTCCGTGGTGGGCGCCATCCAGCTCACGTCGCCCACGTCCGTGGAGCCCATGCTCTGGGTGAAGCCCAGGGGCTTGATGCGGCCCTGCTGGCCGACCACGTCGGGGTCGCGCTCGAGGGACCCGGCGAGGGTCTCGGCGTAGGCCTGCTCCTCGGCGTCCCAGCTGACCCCGCCGACGCGGAGCAGGTTGCCGTGCATGATTTCAGCGAGGGTCTCGTTGGGCAGCTTGTTGTAGTTGCCGTGGATGATCTCGTAGTCGAGCTCGGTGCCGGTGCCCTGCGCGGCGGCCTCGGCGGTCGCCACGACCCGGTCCCAGATGCCGGCGAGAATATCGCGCTGCGGGTGGCGGACGTAGTAGAAGACCTCGGCGAAATCCGGCACCACGTTGGGCGCCGAACCGCCGCTGGTGATCACGTAGTGGATGCGCGTTTCCTGCGGTACGTGCTCGCGCAGCAGGTTGACCATGAAGTTCATGGCCTCGACGCCGTCCAGGGCCGAGCGGCCGCGCTCCGGTGCCACGGCGGCATGGGAGGAGGTGCCGCGGAAGCGGAACTTCGCCGACTTGTTGGCCAGCGTGGTAGCGGCATCGGCCGCGTTGCGGTCCGAGGGGTGCCAGCCCAGCACCGCGTCGACATCGTCGAAGAGACCGGCGCGGACCATGTAGACCTTGCCGGAACCGCCTTCTTCCGCCGGTGTCCCGTAGAGGCGGACCGTCCCCTGCTGCCCCGTGTCTTCCAGCCAGTGGCGCAGGGCCACCGCGGCGGCCGTGGAACCGGCGCCGAAGAGGTGGTGGCCGCAGGCGTGGCCGGCGGCTTTCTCCGGGAGCGGATCGCGCACCGGCGCATCGGACTGGCTGATGCCCGGGAGCGCGTCGAACTCGGCGAGGAAGGCGATGACCGGCTCACCACTGCCGTAGCTCGCGACGAACGCCGTCGGGATATCGGCCACGCCCTGCTCGATGCTGAAGCCCTCGTCGGCCAGCGCCCGCCGCAGCAGCGCGGAGCTCTCGGTCTCCTGGTAACCCACCTCGGCCTCTTCCCAGATCTGCCGGGCGAGGCTGCCGAAGCGGTCGCTCTCGGCATCGAGATAACTGATGATGCTGTCGCGGTCATCGGCGAGCGCCGGGATGGCGAGTACGAAACCGGAGAGGGCGAGGATCGCGAGGCGTCGCATGGCGGGCTCCTGTCGGTGAACGGGCCGCCCACGATAGCACCTGCCACCGTGAATGCCACCCACCCCCGCGGTCCGGCAGCACCCCTGGCGCAACGCCCGTAAACCATAAAAAAGGGGAGCGGGCAGAACCCGCTCCCCGCACGATCGGCGCCAGGGGTTGCGCCGGTCGCGGTACTGCCTACTCCGTGGCGGCAACCATCGGTTGCGGCACCTGCCGGGTGGCGGCGCTCACCGCCTGCTCGACGCAGGCGCTGTTGCGCGTCGCCAGCGCGAGGCTGCCGGCCCGGCGCAGGTCCGTCGCGCCACAGACTTCCCGGGCGGCCCGCTCGATGCGGTGCGCCAGGGTGGCCTGGCCCACGGGGCTCGTCAGGTCGAGGTCGCCGTAGGACACCGTCGTCTCCCGGGCGGCGGGTGCGGTGGTCTCAACGGTCTCGCCCTCAAAGGCGCCCGCGCCGGCGCTGACCGACAGCACGAGGATACCGATGCTCGCGCCGATGCCTGCCATCATGCTTTTCTTGCTGCTGTTCATGCTGTCTCTCTCCACGTTTGCTGTCTGCCTGTCTCTCTTCCCGGCCCGGCCGTAGCGCCTGCCGACATGATCAGCCTAGGGCAGCCCGCGCACCGCCGACAGGCGCTTTCGCCGGATTGCGCCCTGCGCACGGCGAACTGCCGGAATCCAGCGACGAACGGTTGCCGTATCATCTGCTGGAGGGATGCAAAGCGCTGCGGTGAGCCGTTTCGCTTGGCACGATAAGCACACAAACGTATATTGGCGCGGTTATGAGATACCTCGGCTCTCCCGGCTTTGATCACGGCCAGGCTCCCCGCGTTGGCGTGTTGATCACCAACCTCGGCACGCCGGAGGCGCCGACGAGAAAAGCCCTGCGCCCCTACCTCAAGCAGTTCCTCTCGGACCCGCGGGTCGTCGAGGTACCGCGGCTGCTCTGGTGGTTCATCCTCAACGTCATCATCCTCAACGTGCGCCCGGCCCGGTCGGCGGAGGCCTACGAGACGGTATGGACCGAAGACGGGTCGCCGCTGCTGCTGCACACCCGGGACCAGGCCGAGGGCCTGCAGGTCGCGCTCCGTGAGCGCTATGGCGACCGCGTCGTCGTCGACTTCGCCATGCGCTACGGGGAGCCCTCGGTGGCCGCCCGGATCCAGGCATTGATCGAGGCCGGCGCTCGCAAGCTGCTGGTCCTGCCGCTGTACCCGCAGTACAGCGGCCCCACCAGCGGCTCGACCTTCGACGCGGTTGCGGAGGATTTCCGCGCCCGGCGCTGGCTGCCGGACCTGCGCTTCGTCTCCTGCTACCACGACCACCCGGGTTACATCGCAGCCCTCGCCGACAGCGTGCGCGCCTTCCGCACCGAGCACGGCAGTGCGCAGAAGCTCGTGTTCTCCTACCACGGTGAGCCGCTGCGCTACCTCGAGGAGGGAGACCCCTACCACTGCCAGTGTCACAAGACGACGCGGCTGGTAGCCGAGGCCCTGGGCCTCGCAGAGGACGAGTACCTGACGAGTTTCCAGTCCCGCTTCGGCCGGGAAGAGTGGCTGCAGCCCTACACCGACGAGACCCTGAAGGGCCTGCCGGCGCAGGGTGTGAAATCCGTGCAGGTGATCTGCCCGGGCTTTTCCTCGGATTGCCTCGAGACGATCGAGGAGATCGGCGAGGAGAACCGGGAGTACTTCCTCGAGGCGGGTGGCGAGACCTACCAGTACATTCCCTGCCTGAACGCCAGCGAGTCGCACGTGGCCTTTCTGGCCGACCTCGCGGCGGAGCAGGCGCCGTTCCTGATGAAGGACTTCCAGGAGA
>CAJWWA010000321.1 GCA_913048495.1 uncultured Halieaceae bacterium | reverse complement strand
AGGCGTCAGGCGTCAGGTGCAGCTATTCCCCCTGCGGGACGTGCGCGGCCATGGACGGCCGCGCCCGAGCTGCCATGGATGGCGCTTTTGCGGTCCCGCAGGGGGAATAGCTGCAGCTGACGCCGAACTACGAAGCACCCCCAGCCCAAACTACGAAGCACCCAGGAAGAGTCAGTCCACCTGCCCGAGGTACAGCTGGTAAGCGGGGTTCTCGGACTCGTCCCAGAACGGGTAGCCGATGGCGTCGAGGGTCTTGTGGACCTCGCGTTCCTCGCCCTTCGGTGCCTGGATGCCGACCAGGATGCGGCCGTAGGCGGCGCCGTGGTTGCGGTAGTGGAAGGTAGAAATATTCCAGCGCTGGCCGAGACCCGAGAGAAAGCGGAGCAGGGCGCCGGGGCGCTCCGGGAACTCGACGCGATAGATCGTCTCGCGGCCCATGTCCGCCGGCGCGCGGCCGCCGACCATGTAGCGGATGTGCAGCTTGGCCATCTCGTTGTCCGTGAGATCCTGCGCCTCGTAGCCCTCCGCCGCCAGCTTCGCGAGCACCTGGGCGAGATCATCGCCCCCCGGCGTCACCGACAGGCCGACGAACACCCGGGCCGAGCGGGCGCTGGCGTAGCGGTAATTGAACTCCGTGATGTTGCGCTTGCCGAGGGCGCCGCAGAAAGCGCGGAAACTGCCCGGGCGCTCGGGGATCGTGACCGAGATGATTGCCTCCCGGTGCTCGCCGATCTCCGTGCGCTCCGAAATGTAGCGCAGGCGGTCGAAATTCGTGTTCGCGCCGGAGAGGATGGCGAGGAGCTGCTGGCCCTTCACGCCGCGCTCCTCCACATACTTCTTGAGGCCGGCGAGGGCAAGGGCGCCGGCGGGCTCGGCGATGCCGCGGGTGTCCTCGAAGATATCCTTGATCGCCGCGCACATCTCGTCTGCCGAGGCCGTGATCACCTCGTCCACCGTGTCGCGGATCACGCGGAACGTCTCCTTGCCCACCTGGGCGACCGCGCAGCCGTCGGCGAACAGGCCGACCTCCTTGAGGCGGGCGCGGCGGCCCTTCTCCAGGGCCAGCTTCAGGCAGGCGGCGTCCTCCGGTTCCACGCCGATGATGCGCGTCTTCGGCCAGACATAGCGGACGTAGGCGGCGACACCGGCGAGGAGGCCGCCGCCGCCGACCGGGACGAACAGGGCATCCAGCGGTTCCTGGTGCTGGCGCACGATCTCCATGCCCACCGTGCCCTGGCCGGCGATCACGTCCGGGTCGTCGAAGGGGTGGACGAAGGTCATGCCCTGCTCGGCCACCAGCTTCTGGGCGTGGGCGTAGGCCTCGTCGAAGGCGTCGCCGTGGAGAACCACCCTGGCGCCGCGGTTGCGCACCGCGTCGACCTTGATCTGCGGCGTCGTGCGGGGCATGACGATGACGGCGCGCACACCCATGCGCTGCGCGGCCATGGCGAGGCCCTGGGCGTGGTTGCCGGCGGAGGCGGCGACCACGCCGCGGGCGCGCTGCTCGTCGCTCAGGCGGTACATCTTGTTGTGGGCGCCGCGCAGCTTGAAGGAGAACACCGGCTGCAGGTCCTCGCGCTTCAGCCAGACGTGGTTGTCGAGGCGCGCAGAGAGGAGCCGCGCCTCGTCCACCGGGGTTTCCCGCGCCACGTCGTAGACCTTGGCGTCGAGAATGCGCTTGATGTAGCTCTGGGGCATGCGACCACCGCTCTTGAGAGTGCACGCATGGTAAAGCAGCGGCCGCGCCAATGCAGCCCGTGGCATACGCGGTACACTGGCGCCCTTGCAGGCCCCGGGAGTCTCTATGGACCAGGACAGTAAAAAGCAGGCGGTCGCGGACGCGGCACTTTCGTACCTGCGGCCGAAGCTCGAAAACGACACCATCGTCGGCATCGGTACCGGCTCGACCGCCAACCGCTTCATCGACGGGCTTGCGGCCGTGAAGGGCAGCATCGGCGGCACCGTCGCCAGCTCCGAGGCCTCTGCGGAGCGGCTCCGCGGTCACGGCATCCCCGTCTACGATCTCAACAGCGTGGACCGGGTGGCGTTCTACGTGGACGGCGCGGACGAGGCCAACGCACAGTTGCAGCTGATCAAGGGCGGCGGCGGTGCGCTGACCCGGGAGAAGATCGTCGCCGCGGTGGCGGAGGAGTTCCTCTGTATCGCCGACGACAGCAAGCTGGTGCGCATCCTCGGCGATTTCCCGCTGCCGGTGGAGGTGATCCCCATGGCCCGCGGGCACGTCGCCCGGGAACTGGTGCGCCTGGGTGGCGACCCGGTCTACCGGGAGGGCGTGGTGACCGACAACGGCAACATCATCCTCGACGTCTACCGCTTCCCCATTGCCCAGCCGCTGGCGATGGAGGAGACGCTGAACAATATCACCGGCGTGGTGTGCAACGGGCTGTTCGCCCGGCGGCCGGCTGACCGGCTGTTCCTCGCGGGAGACGAGGGCATACGCGAGCTGCAGGCCGATCAGGTCGGATAAAAAGTTTTTGACTCGTGACGGTTGACGTGTTGCATTCTGCATTATTCCCGGTAAGCTCTGTGAAAAATTCACACAACCGTCCGGGAAAGATACTGGACACTACGCCTGAAGATGAGAGTGACTGATGAAGAACCGGCCTGACACCATGCTCGTGCTCCTCGCTGCCTTCGTCCTCGGGGTCGCCGTGACCCTGCTGTTGCCTGCCTCTTCGAGCCGCACCGTCGCGGCGCCCGAGTCCCCGCTGCAGGCGGGGCTCCTGCTCGACCGCTAGGCGACCCTCAAGCGGGCGCCCGCAGCGGGCGCCACCCCGTTTCCGTCAGCACGCCGTCCAGGGGCACGTCCCAGGGCTCCTTCGGCAGTGCATCCACGGCCTGGCAGTCATAGGCCAGGCCCGCGAGCAGCCGCGGCCGCGACGCCGCCAGGGTCCGGTCGTAGTAGCCGGCGCCCATCCCCAGCCGCGTCCCCGTCATCGAGAACCCCACCAGCGGGAGGCAGAGCAGGTCCAGTGCGTCCACCCTTAGCGCGCCGGTCGCGGCCGGCTCGCCGATGCCGTAGCGGTTCGGCAGCAGCGGGTCGCCGGGGACCCAGGGGTGGAAGGTGAGCGCGCTGTCGTCACCGACGCGCGGCAGGTAGACGAGGAGCCCGGCGGCCGACGCCGCGGCGAGCAGGGGGGCCGGGTCGAGTTCGCCGTCGGCCGCGACGTAGGCCGCGATGCGCGCCCCGGCGCGCCAGCCCGGCAGTGCGGGCCCGTGGGCGGCCAGCTGCCCTGCCGCCGCTTCGCGCGCCGCCGGCGGCAGGGCGCGGCGCGCCGCACGCAGCTGGCGGCGCAGCGCTGCCTTGGCGGTGCGGACGTCGTGCTCGGGGTCGGTGGTCATGATGGATTAGGGGCGAGAGAAGTAGGTTCCCGGCGTACCGCTGACAGGTCGGCCCTTGAACCCGATGGCTCAAGGTGGAGGCCTCCGCATCGCATCAGGCTTCCCGGTACGGGCCGGACTTGCACAACAGCGACTTTGGCTGCCCCCGGTAACACAGTTATCGGCTCGAGGACTGATAGTCTGGCGCATACGCCAGGTAACCAGCCTCT
>CAJWWA010000320.1 GCA_913048495.1 uncultured Halieaceae bacterium | reverse complement strand
TGGACCCGGCACCACCGCCGAGGGCGTCGTTGGTATCTGTCAGCGTGAAGCTGCCAGCGCTGAAGTCACCGCCGACAGCGGCATCGGTCAGCGTGATGTTACCCGCACCGTCCTCCGTCGCCGTGAACTCTGCCGTGCCGCTAAGTGCCCCGGTTATCTCTCCCAGAAGCGCTGCGCTCTGCGCTGCTGTTGTGCCGGAGCTGAGATCTGCATCAACCGTCACTGTCACGTCAGGATCGCCGGGGTCACCGAAGACGAGCTCGATGGCGGCCGCGTCCGCGCCTGCAGTTGAACTACCACCGGCCAGAAAATCAGTGGCGGTGCCGTTGGCCACGACGTTCGTGACCGAAACGGAGCTTGAAGACCCTGTAGTATCGCTAGTAATAACAAGGTTGTTACTGCCATCAACAGTAGCCGTAGCACCGCTGAGCTGATTGTTAATCTCCGTCAGTATTGCAGCGCGGTTGGCCGAGAGGTCAGTATTCAGCGTTATTGATTGCGCGGGATTTCCGTCAACAGCGACATCGAAACTGAGGTCATTACCTCCGGTGAAGTCGGCACCGTCCGGTACCGCGACCGTGCCTTCAAACACACCAGCAGAAGCACCGGCGCTGAAGTCAGTCCCAAGCAGAGCGCTCAGATCGAAGGTCGCAGTTGCTGCAGAACCCGCCTCAGCAATGAGAGTGGTCAGGTCAACGGAGGTAGCCGTCGCTACCGCACCCACATCGGAAGTACGCACACTGGAATCCAGGTTCAGCCCGATGGTCTCACCGACGTTCGCACCCACCTGGAACTGGGCGTTGCCGAAGGTGCCGTCGAGGATGTTGCGGCCGTTGAAGGAGGTCTGGCGGGCGATGCGGTCGAGCTCGGCGAGGCGCTGCTGAACCTCGAGGTCGAGGGCCGCGCGGTCGCTGTCGGAGTTGGTGGCGTTTGCGGACTGCACCGCGAGTTCGCGGATCCGTTGCAGGTTGTTGGTGAACTCGGCCAGCGCGCCCTCGCCGGTCTGCGCCAGGGAGATGCCGTCGTTGGCGTTCCGCGCCGCCTGGTTGAGGCCGCGGATCTGCGTGGAGAAACGCTCGGAGATCGCGAGGCCGGCGGCGTCGTCCTTGGCGCTGTTGATACGCAGGCCGGTGGACAGGCGCTGGAGCGCGGTCGCCACGTCGTTCTGGGAGCTGTTCAGGTTGCGCTGAGCCGTCAGCGACGGGATGTTCGTGTTGATTACCTGGGCCATGGTTTCGTTCCCTCTGTCCGCGTCCCGGGCTGGGCCCTTGGCGACGCTGTTCACCAGTTGCTGGCAGCCCGGCTGCCGTACCCGGCATTGCTGCCTTCAACTGGTTTAGCGACGGGCCCACGGCGAACTTTAGGGCGAAAATCGAAAAACTATGCAGAAAATGTTGACAGCCGTCACACCTTGCGACGGCGGCCCGGGAGAATCAGAGGAAATTGAACAGCGACAGGCCCTGCACGCGGACGAAGGTCTGCTGAGCGGCCTGCAGGGCCACGAGCTGGAGGTTGAGGCGGGAGATTGCCTCGGCGTAGTCGAGATCCTGCACGTCCGACAGGGTCTCTTTCAGCTGCAGGGCGAAATCCTCGCTCACCGCCTGCTGCGTCTCGACCCGGTTCAGGCGCGCGCCGATGTCCGCGCGCTTGCCGAGGATGACCTCGAGCCCCTGGTCCAGGTTGCGTAACCCGCTGTTCAGCGCGTTGTTCACCGCCGCGCCCCCGGCGGGGCTGTCCTCGGCGCCGTTCAGGGCATCGGCGATCGCCGACAGGGTGCTGAACAGGTCCTGCCGGCGCGCGGTGCCGATGCTGAAGCTGTCGCCGTCCGCCGGCACACCCTCGACGGTGACGCTGGCGCCGTTGAAGGTGATCGGCTCACCGGGCGTGTAGCTGCCGCTCGCCACCACCGCCGCACTGCCGTCGGTGACCTCGTAGGTCACCGGGTCCTGCGGCGTCGGCTGACTGAAAGTGATCGTGTAATCATCCGCGACATAGCTGCCGGTCGCCTCCGTGACCTGCACGACCCCGGTACCGCCGTTGCCGGGGTCCGCGGTGATGGCGAAGCGGCCGTTGCCCACCGGCACGTCGACGAAGATGCCCGAGCCCGGTTCGCGCACCGCCACCTGCGCATCCGCGCCCACCTGCAGGAAGCGCTGGCCCTCGTCACCCCGATAGACCACCTGCCCGCCGCTCTGCTCGAAGGGCCGGCTGCGGCTCTGGAAGCCGGCGAAGATGTACTCGTCGTTGGCGTCGCGGGTGTTGGCGAGATCCACCAGCTCCTGCAGCCGCTGCTCCACTTCCACGGCGATGGCCTGGCGGGCCCCGGCATCCTGGGTGGCGTTGTTGGCCTGCACGACCAGCTCGCGGACCCGCTGCAGCACGTTGCCCACGTCCGCCAGCGTGGTCTCCGCGAGCGCCAGCTGGGTCTCGGCGAGCGAGCCGTTGCGCTGGAACTGGTCGACGCGCTCGAGGTCCTCGGAGATATCCAGGATCTGCACCGCCGCGATCGGGTCGTCGGCCGGCGAGGATACGCGCTTACCGCTGGCGATCTGCTGCTGGGTCTGGTTCAGCTCGAACTGGCGGTCGAGGATGGCGTTGACGCCCTGCTGGAAGATCTGGACGGTGGACAGGCGCATGCTGACTCCCTCCCGTTAACGCCGCGTGGCGGCGAGCAGGGTCTGGAAGACCTCGTCGGCCACCGCGATCACCTGGGCCGCCGCCTGGTAGGCCTGCTGGTAGCGCAGCAGGTTGGCGGCCTCTTCGTCGAGGTTGACGCCCTGGGCGCTGTCGCGGGCATCGATGGCCTGCTGCAGCAGCGCGCTTTCCGTGTCCGCCGCGGTCGTGGCCTGGCGGGTCTGCACCGCCACGCCGGCCACCAGCGAGGCGTAGGCATCCTGGTAGCTGGCCTGGCCGCCGTTCAGCACCGGCGCGGCCTGCAGGGCGCCGAGGGCTAGGGCGTTGCGGTTGTCCCCCACCCCGTCGACGTTGTTCTCGATCGTGAAGACATCCCCAGCCACCGGCTGGCCGCCGAGGGTGAAGGTCGCGCCGGCAAGCGTGACCTCGATACCGCCCGAATCCGCGGCCGGGTCGAAGGCGATCGGCCCGCCGGGCACGCCGGCGACGTCATAGCCGGGGACACCGGCGCCGAGGGCATCGGGGTTGAAGGTCAGGGTCACCGGGGTCGCCAGCGGCAGGCCCGACGGGTCCTCCACGGCGAGGCCGGTGAGCGTACCGCTGCCCGCATTGCCCGGCGAGGCGGCCGAGCGCAGGGGACCGGCCGCGGCGATCGCCGCCGCATTGGGCACAACCACCTCGAACAGGTTGGCGCCCTGGGCCACCGGGTCGATGAGGAACGCGTCGCCGGCGGCCGGCGTGCCGCTGATGGTCACGGTGACGCCGTCCACGGAGAACGCCGGGCCGGCGCCGGTCTGCGCACTGCCGGTGGTCTCGTTGCGCAGGGTCCACTGCGCGCCGTCGAAGCTGAGCCGGTAGCGGTCGCCGGTGAGGCCCGCCGGGTCGTCGATGGCCGCGCCGGCCGGGATGCCGGCGTTGTTGACCAGCACGTCCAGCCCGCCCATGGCCTCGGTGGCCTCCGACACCAC
>CAJWWA010000319.1 GCA_913048495.1 uncultured Halieaceae bacterium | reverse complement strand
GGCGGGGCACTCGGTGCTCAACGGGTCCGTCAACCCGCAGTTCCAGACCTCCGTGCCCCTGGTGTTCGCGGTTTACGCGGTCGCCCTCGGCACGACCGGCGTCCTCGGACGCAGCCGCCTGCTGGTCAGGGCGGGCGGGGCGGCTATCGCCAGCGTGGCCCTGGCGGCGTGGTATGCGTTCTCACCGGCCCTCTGGCTGATCGCGGCCGGGGCGAGCCTGTTGACGGCGCTGCTGCCGGGGCTGCTGCTCCTGCGCGAAGAGCGGGCGGCGGACGCGGTGTGAGTGCGCCGAACCCCTATGATCACGGTGCCATCGACGAGCTCATCCACGGCCGCATCCGGCTGGGGGTGATGGCCTACCTGGCGTCGGCGAGCCCGGCGACGTTCCGCGAGCTGAGGGACCGGGTGGAGGCCACGGACGGCAACCTGGCCACGCACCTGCGCAAGCTGGAAGCCGCGGGTTACGTCCGGCAGGAAAAGCGCTTCGTCGGCCGCCGGCCGCAGACGCTGGTGCATCTCACGGACACGGGGCGCGAGGCCTGGCTGGAGTGGCTGGAGCGCATGCAGGCTCTCATGGCCGCCGCCCGGGGCGGGGCTGCGCCCTGAAAGCAGGGCGCGGGGCGGTCGGTCAGGCGATTCCGCTGTAGACGAAGACCGCGAAGACGGCGAGGGCGCCGGCGAAGCTCAGAACCTGGGTCATGGGTCGTTCCCTTTATTTTTAGTGTCACGCAAGTCTGCCACTACCGCCGCCCGTTGCCAACGCTGCCGTTTCAGTCCTTGACGCGGGAATGCTTGTAGACGACGCCGTCGCGCATCACGAAGTGCACGGACTCGAGGAGCGAGATGTCCTCGAGCGGATTGCCCTGTACCGCGATGACGTCGGCGAGGTAGCCCGGCGCGAGGACACCGATGCTGTCGCCCCGGTCCAGCGCCTCGGCGCTGTTCAGCGTCGCCGCCTGCAGCGCCTGCAGCGGGGTCATGCCGAACTCGACCATGCGCGATAGCTGGCGCGCATTGTGGCCGTGCGGATACACACCGGCATCGGTGCTGTAGATCATCTTCACGCCGGCCTCCACGGCCTTGCGGAAGTTGGCGCGCTGCGTCTCGCCGGTCATCCGCTCCTTCTCGAGGCTCTCCGGGAGGATGCCTTTTTCCTCGCCCTCGCCGAGGATGAACTCGGTGACGTAGATGTCCATGCCCAGCCAGGCGCCCTTCTTCTTAGCCAGGCGGATACCCGCTTCGTCGATGAAGCTGCCGTGCTCGATGGTGTCGACTCCCGCTTCCAGCGCGTTGCGGATGCCCTCGGCGCCGTGCGCATGAGAGGCAACGCGGAGGCCGCGGCTGTGGGCCTCGTCCACCAGCGCCGTGAGTTCCTCGACGCTGTACTGCGGCGCGCCGACCCTGGTGCCCTTGGACAGGACGCCGCCGGTGGAGCAGGTCTTGATCAGGTCGACGCCGTACTTGATGTTGCGCCGCACCGCGGCCCGGGCGGCCCAGGGGCCGTCGGCCACGCCCTCGCCCTCGAGGTCGTATTCGGCGGGCAGCAGGTTGTTGTCGCTGCAGTGGCCGCCGGTGATGCCGACCGGCGGGCCCGACACGAACAGCCGAGGCCCCGGCACCTCGCCGGCATTGATGGCGTCGCGCAGCGCCACGTCGCCGTAGGAGCCGGCGCCGACGTTGCGCGCCGTGGTGAAGCCCGCGTAGAGCGTGCGCTCGGCATGGACGACGCCCTGGATGGCCTTGCGCTCGTCGGACAGCGCCAGGCGACGGAAGCCGTGGTATTCGGGGCTGCTGGTCAGGTGCACGTGCATGTCGATGAGCCCCGGCAGCAGCGTGGCGCCGGGCAGGTCGAGGCGGCGCGCACCCGCCGGCGCCTCGACAGCGTCCCGGGTGCCGACCGCTGCGATGCGGCCGTCCTCCACCAGGACGGCCGCGTTATCGATCAGCGAGCCGTCGCGGACGTCGAGCAGGTGTGCCGCGGTCAGCAGCAGCGATTCGGCGGCCGCGGCCTGGGCGGCGAGCAGGGTCAGGGCAAGAAAAAGGGAACGCACGGGCACCTCCGGAGGTTTTTTCAGACACGCCTGAGTCTAGGGTATCCGGCGTCGCGAATCACGGCGCCGTTGCGGCCGGCTCGCCGCCGTCGACGAGCAGCAGCTGCCCCGCCGCCCGGTCCATCGCCTGCTCCAGCGCCAGCGGGTCCAGGGTGAGCAGCAGCTCCCGCGGCATGATGAGCAGCTCGTTGCGCAATCGCCGCAGCAGCCGCAGGAGCGCCGGCGGGTCCAGCGCCGTGGTCGGCAGCCGGTGCAGCTTGAGCCCCGGCGTCGCGAGCCCGCCCAGGGCCGGCGGCGGCCAGGGCTGGTTGCTGTGTACGTAGAGATCCCGGTGGCCGCTGCGCGCCGCGAGCACATTGGCGGCGGCTACCGCCGCACTGTCCCCCGGCACGCCGGCGAGGACGATGCCCAGCGCCGGTGGCCGCACCCCCCGGGCAGCGGCCGCCGTGGGGCGCCGCGGCAGCCAGCTGTCGACCCCCGGGTCGTGGCGCAGCACGCAGCCGAGACGCTCGCCCTCGCGCACCTCGAACGCCAGGGCGACCCGGCGCAGGGCGGCGAGCTCCGCGAGCCGCTCCCGGGCCTCGCTGCGGGCCCGGCCACCGTGGCGACGCAGGAGGTTCCGCTCGAGGTCCCGTTCCCCCGCCCCGAACAGGGTGATCTCCCGCGTGAAGGGCAGGTCGGCGACCCCGTAGAGCCGCGGGCTCTCCAGCAGCAGCACCTGCAGCGGGCGGCCGAGCTGGGCCGCGGTCTCGACCAGGAACGCCAGCGCCTCGGCATCGAGGCCGAAGTCGTCGATCGGGACCAGCAGCGGGCGTGGGTCAGTCATCCCTTTCCCCGTCGCGATCCTCACCGCGGCCCGCCCGCGCATAGCGTTGCGCCTGCGCCAGGAGGGCGTCGATGCGCTCGTCCATGGCGCCGTCCAGGGCCTCGATGGCGACCCCCGTGAGCAGGGCCAGGGCCTCGTCGGCGGTAGCCACCGCGTAGAGGTGGAAGCGGCCATCGGTCACCGCCTCGCGGACCCGTGCGGCCAGCATCAGCTGGTCCCGGTTTGCCGCGGGAATCACCACGCCCTGCTGGCCCGTGAGCCCGCGGGCGGCGCAGAGGTCGAAGAAGCCCTCCACCTTCTCGTTGACGCCGCCGATGGGCTGCACGGCGCCGTGCTGGTTCAGGGAGCCGGTCACGGCGAGGTCCTGGCGCAGGGCGACGCCGGTAATGGCCGAGACCAGGGCGGCGAGCTCGGCCACCGAGGCGGAGTCGCCCTCGATGCCGCCGTAGGACTGCTCGAAGACCAGCGTGGCCGCGAGCGGCAGCGGCCGCTCCCGCGCCCAGCGGTTGGCGAGCAGCGCACTGATGATGAGAACCGCCTTCGAGTGGATCTTGCCGCCGAGGTCCACCTCGCGCTCGATATCGAGCACCTTGCCGCTGCCGAGGCGGGCGGTGGCGGTGATCCGGGTTGCCACCGCGATAGCCACGATTGATACGATTCCTGTGAGCATCGTTGCCACGGTGCGTCTGGGGCATCTAACACGCATACGCTCAACTCCTCCATTGATTGGTCATACAGCACAACGACCATTGGGACACCCAACGCTT
>CAJWWA010000318.1 GCA_913048495.1 uncultured Halieaceae bacterium | reverse complement strand
CCGGGCGCGGCGCGCGGTCAACCGGAAGAGGGCGCTGAACCGGCGCCGATGACGACCGCCTGCGATGACCGCCGACGAATACAAGGTAAAGTCCATGACAGCTTCCCGACGCATTTCCGCCGCTTTCCTCGCCCTGGTGCTGGGCCCGATGTTCGCTCTCTGCGCGCTCGCCGCCCCGGCGCAGGCGGAAGAAGCGGTGACCGGCGAGGCGCTCGAGCGGCTGCGCGCCACCCTCGAGGCCCCCGGGGGACTCAGCGTGGAGTCGGCACGGCAGTCCCCCGTCCCGGGCCTGCTCGAGGTCAAGCTCGCCGACGGCCCCACGGTCTATGCCACCCCCGACGGCACTTTCTTCGTACTCGGCGATCTCTACTCCGTGGGTGCCGCGGGCTACGTGAACCTGGCCGAGCAGCGCCGCAACGGCGAGCGGCAGGAAGCCATCGCCGCGGTCGACAGCGACGACATGATCGTCTTTCCCGCCGAGGGCGAAACCCGCGGCCACATCACCGTTTTCACGGACGTCACCTGCTTCTACTGCCAGAAGCTGCACAAGGAAGTCCCCGAGCTCAACCGGCGCGGCATCGAGGTGCGCTACCTGGCCTACCCGCGCGCTGGCGTCGGCTCCGAGGGCTTCCAGCTTCTCGCCACGGCCTGGTGCGCGAAGGACCGGCAGGAGACGCTCACGCGGCTGAAGGCGCGGGAAGAGGTCGAGACCGCCGTCTGCCCCGGCAACCCGGTCGCCGAGGAGTACGCCCTGGGCCAGGCTGTCGGCGTACGCGGTACCCCCGCTATCATCCTGCCGGACGGGCAGATGGTGCCGGGCTACCGCCCGGTGGATGACCTCGTCGCCGCCCTCGGCCTGGACTAGGCGCATGGAAGAGCAGTTCCAGCGCATACAGCGCCTGCCGCCCTATGTCTTCTCGATCATTGGCGACCTGAAGCAGCAGGCCCGCGCCCGCGGCGAGGACATCATCGACTTCGGCATGGGCAACCCGGACCAGCCCACCCCGGAGCACATCGTGCAGAAGCTGGTGGAGACGGCCCGCCGCGGCGACACCCACCGCTACTCCCAGAGCCGCGGCATCCCGCGGCTGCGCAAGGCCATCTGCGACTGGTACGCGCGCCGCTACGGGGTCACCCTGGACCCGGAGAGCGAGGCCATCGTCACGCTTGGCTCGAAGGAGGGCCTGGCCCACCTCGCCCTGGCCACCACCGGCCCCGGCGATGCCATCCTCGTCCCCAACCCGTCCTACCCGATCCACCCCTACGGTTTCGTGATCTCCGGCGCGGACATCCGCCACGTGCCCATGGCGGACGAGGCCGCGTTCTTCGACGAGCTCGAGAACGCGATCCGCAACAGCTGGCCGCGGCCGAAGATGCTGGTGCTGAATTTTCCGTCGAACCCGACCACGCACTGCGTCGAGCTCGACTTCTTCGAGAAGGTCATCGCCGTCGCGCGGGAGCACGGCATCTGGGTCGTGCAGGACCTCGCCTACGCGGACCTCGTCTTCGACGGCTACGAGGCGCCGTCCATCCTGCAGGTGCCGGAGGCGCGGGAAGTGGCGGTGGAGTTCTTCTCCATGTCCAAGAGCTACAACATGCCAGGCTGGCGGGTGGGCTTCTGCTGCGGCAACAGGACCCTGGTCGGCGCCCTGGCGCGCATGAAGTCCTACCTCGACTACGGTATGTTCACGCCCGTGCAGGTGGCCGCCATCGCCGCCCTCGAGGGCGACCAGGGCTGCGTCGGCGAGATCCGGGCCATGTACCAGGCGCGGCGCGATGTACTCTGCGCCGGCCTCAACGCCGCCGGCTGGCCCGTGGAGCCGCCGAAGGCGACCATGTTCGTCTGGGCGCGCATCCCGGAGCCCTACCAGGCAATGGGCTCGCTGGAGTTCAGCAAGAAGCTCCTCGAGGAGGCTCGGGTGGCGGTATCGCCGGGTATCGGCTTCGGCGAGTACGGCGAGGGCTACGTGCGCTTCGGCCTGATCGAGAACGAGCACCGCACGCGGCAGGCCCTGCGCAACATCAAGCGCATGATGCGCGCGGATCAGGGAGTGACCGAGACAGTGACCCAGGGAGGGACAAAGTGACGCCAATTCGACTCGGCCTTTGCGGTATCGGCACCGTCGGCGGCGGTGTGCTGGACCTTCTGCGGCGCAACGGCGAGGCCCTGGCCGGCCGCGCCGGTGCCCCCCTAGAGGTCGTCCACGTGGGGGCCCGCCGCGATCGTGACGGCGTCGACCCGGGCAGTGCCACCGTCAG
This sequence comes from uncultured Halieaceae bacterium, assembly GCA_913048495.1. GTDB lineage: Bacteria > Pseudomonadota > Gammaproteobacteria > Pseudomonadales > Halieaceae > Pseudohaliea. The sequence goes on along the minus strand of CAJWWA010000318.1, from coordinate 1,428 downwards.
CCGCGAGGTTCTCGCCGTCGCGGAGGACCCGGCCGTGGACATCCTGGTCGAGGCCATCGGCGGCACCGACGACGCCCACGAACTGGTGCGCCGTGCCCTCGAGGCCGGCAAGCACGTGGTCACGGCCAACAAGGCGCTCATCGCCGAGCACGGCAACGACCTGCTCGCGCTCGCCGAGGAGAAGGGCGTGAGCCTGCGCTTCGAGGCCGCGGTGGCCGGCGGCATCCCGATCATCAAGGCCCTGCGCGAGGGGCTCGCGGCGAACCGCGTGTCCTGGCTCGCCGGCATCATCAACGGCACCGGCAACTTCATCCTCACCGAGATGGCCGAGGAGGAGCGCGAGTTCGCCGACGTGCTCGCGGAAGCCCAGGCCCTCGGCTACGCCGAAGCGGACCCGACCTTCGACGTCGAGGGCATCGACGCCGCGCACAAGCTGGTGATCCTCGCCGCCATCGCCTTCAACACGCCGCTGCGTTTCGACGCGGTCTATACCGAGGGCATCAGCGCGCTGACGCCGGAAGACCTCGCCTACGCCGACGAGCTCGGCTACGTCGTCAAGCACCTGGGCGTCGCCCGGGAGACCGGCGCGGGCCTGGAGCTGCGGGTTCACCCGACGCTGCTGCCGAAGGACCTGCTGCTGGCCAAGGTGGCGGGCGTGAAGAACGCCGTCCTCGTCGAGGGCGACGCCGTCGGCCCGACGATGTACTACGGTGCCGGCGCCGGCGGCGGTGCCACGGCCTCGGCGGTGATGGCCGACGTCATCGACCTCGCCCGGGCGCTCTCCTGCGGCCAGCGCTGCCCGCTGCCCTCCCTGGGCCTGCCCATGGACCAGCTCCGGGAGCTGCCGATCCTGCCCATGGGCGAAGTGCGCACGGCCTGGTACCTGCGCCTGGAGGCCGAGGACCGGCCCGGTGTCATGTCCCAGGTCTCGCGGATCCTCGGCGACCAGGGCATCAGTATCGAGGCGCTGATCCAGAAGGCGCCGCAGCCGGGGCAGACCCGGGTGCCGGTGGTCGTGGTGACCAATGTCGCCAGCCAGGGCAACCTGGAGCGGGCGGTGATGGCCATCGAGGCCCTGGACAGCATCGCCGGGCCCGTGACGCGCATCCGCGTCGAATCCCTGGAAGGGTAGGGCGACGGGCGTGCGTTATATCAGCACCCGTGGTGCCGCACCGGCGCTGTCCTTCGAGGAGGTTCTCCTCGCGGGCCTGGCCAGCGACGGCGGCCTCTACGTCCCCGAGACCCTGCCGCGCTTCTCCCGCGCGGACATCAGTGCCATGCGCGGGCTGCCCTACCCGGCGCTGGCCCAGCGGGTGATCGCGCCCTTCGTCGCCGATGCGGTGCCCGAGGATGACCTGCGCGCCATCCTCGAGGACTGCTACGCGAGCTTCCGCCACGGGGCGGTGGCGCCGCTCGTGCACCTGGGGC
>CAJWWA010000317.1 GCA_913048495.1 uncultured Halieaceae bacterium | reverse complement strand
CCGCCGCTGGCGGGGCTGGCGCAGGCCAAGCTGCGCTCGACGCACAACAACTATTTCACGCTGCCGGTGCTGCTCTGCATGATCAGCAACCACTACCCGGTGCTCTACGGTCACCGCGCCGCGCCGCTGGTGCTGTTCCTGCTGCTTGCGCTGGCGGCTTTCGCCCGCCACTTCTTCAATCTGCGGCACCGCGGCATCGTGCGTCCGTCCATCCTCGTCCTCGCCTTTGCAGGCTTCCTCGCCGTCGCCGGCTGGCTGGCCTGGGACGGCAGCCGGGCCGTGGCGGACGTGGGGGGGGCGCGGCTCTCCGACGGCGAGGCGCTGGCGCTGGTTGAAACGCACTGCACGGTCTGCCACGCGCAGGCGCCCAGCTGGCCCGGCATGGCCGCCGCCCCGCTGGGGCTCGAGCTGGAGACCCTCGCCGCCGTGGACGCGGCGGCGGCCCGTGCAGCCACGGCGCTCGGCACGGGCTACATGCCGCTGGGCAACGTGACGGCGATGGCGGACGAGGAGCGCGCGGCGCTGCTCGCCTGGCTCAGGGACCGCTAGCGTTCCCGCGGGGGCGAGGCGCTGTTCAGGCCCCAGTCGTAATCGAGGAATTTCACGGGCAAGTCACCGGCCTTCAGCGCGGCAGGATCCACGCGGCGCGGGCCGAGGGCATCGGCGTAGAGCGCGAGGAAGGCGCCCAGGCTGTCGGCCCTGCGCCAGCCGCCGGTGAAGTCCTCCCGGTACCACTTGAACAGCGGCGAGACGGCCACGCCGTCGTCCGTGACCCGGTTGCGGCTGTCGTCGCCGAGGAAGCGCCGGGCCTGGTCTTCCAACTGGGCGTCGAGGCGGGCGCCCAGGTAGGCCTCCCGGCGCAGGGCGGGGCAGCCGATGCTGGCGCAGTTCACCGCGAAGTGAATGCGCGGCTCATCGTAGCGGCCGCTGCCGCGGATGAGCCCGTGCTCCACGTCGTCCAGGGAGCGGCGCTCGCCGAGGAGTCGGAAGAAGCGTTTTTCCCAGGGCGTGCGGAGCCAGCCGCCGAGGTCCTTGATCGATTCGAGGTCCGGCCAGCCGGACAGCACGAGGGCTATCGTGTAGCCGTTGTAGGCATTGATCAGGAAGGCGAGCTGTTCGGCGTTGTTCCAGCGGTCGAAGTCCGCGCGCGTCACCGCCGACAGGCTGTCGAGGTAGCGGTTGAGGGCTAGCCGGTCGCGGGCGAAGCCGTCGTAGTCCACCACGGTGCTCGCACCGCCGTCGATCGGGCGCACGTGCGCCTCGAGGAGCGCCGTCCAGGGCCCGTGGTCCGGCGGGGCGGCCCGAGCGGCGCCCGGGAGCGTGACGGCAAGGAGCAGGGCGGCAAGCAGTGCGCGGATCACGGGCGGCGGCTCAGCGGTCGTAGCAGTAGCGCATGTAGGTGATGCCCGGGCTCAGCACCAGGCGCCAGGCCAGGCCCACGTCCTCGTCATAGTCCGGGTCGAATTCCGCCACGGCGGCGGCCAGCGAGTTCACCCAGCGGTCGTAGAGGTCCGCCGGGATGTCGTGCTGGGCCCGGCTGTGCACTGCCGCCAGGCGGCGCAGCTGCGGTGTGAGGACACGGTTGCGGTAGAAGTCCACCAGCGTGAACAGGGAGTCGTGCAGCATCGTCTTCTGCGCGCTCATGTCCGTGTTGGCGAAGCGGTCGGCAATGTCGGGGTCCCGCCCGAGGAAAATCTCGTAGAAGCGCGTCGTGAAGGCGGGGTTGAAGGCGCCGTCGCCGAGGATGCGGTGAAAGCTGGCGTCGAAGACGTCGCCGTAGTTGATCGTTGCGTTGCCCATGCGCTCCTTCCCAGGTCAGCCACGGGGCGGGGAGGATAGCACGGCAAGGGCTGCTGCGCTGTCACTTTCGGTCAATTGGGCGGGGCGCTGGCGTCATTGCCCCCCGCGCGCTGCGGGCGGCAGAATGCGGGCTCGCTAGTGGACCCCACGGGATGAGACCATGCCGAACGAAGCCTATATCTACGACGCCGTGCGCACCCCCCGCAGCAAGGGCAAGCCCGGAGGCACCTTGCACGAGGTGAAGCCCATCGACCTCGGCGCCGGCCTGCTCCGCGCCCTGCAGGCGCGCCATGAGCTGGACACCGCCTATGTCGACGACGTGGTCATGGGCTGCGTCACGCCCATCGGCGAGCAGGGCAGCGACATCGCCAAGATGATCGTCATGAACGCCGACTGGGACGAGTCCGTCGCCGGCGTCCAGCTCGACCGCTTCTGCGCCTCCGGCCTCGAGGCCGTGAACATCGCGGCACAGAAGGTGGCCTCCGGCTGGGAGGATCTCGTGGTGGCCGGGGGCGTGGAGAGCATGTCCCGCGTGCCCATGGGTTCCAACGGCGGCCCCATGGGCGGCGACCCGGCCTTCGCCGCGAAGACCGGCTTCGTTCCCCAGGGCATCGGCGCCGATACCATCGCCACCCTGGAGGGCTGGAGCCGCGAGGACGTCGATGCCTTCGCCGTCGAGTCGCAACGCCGCGCCGCCCACGCCCGGGACAGCGGCTGGTTTGATCGCTCGGTCGTGCCCGTGGTCGACGAAAACGGCCTCACCATCCTCGAGCGCGACGATTTCATCAAGCCCGGCACGACCGTGGAGGGCCTGGCCCAGCTCAACCCGTCCTTCGCCATGATGGGTGGCCTGGGCTTTGACGACGTGATCCTGGCGAAGTACCCGACCCTGGATCGCGTCGATCACGTGCACACCCCGGGCAACTCCTCGGGCATCGTCGACGGCGCCAGTGCCGTGCTCATCGGCAGCGAGAAGGCCGGCAAGGACCTGGGCCTCACGCCGCGTGCGCGCATCGTCGCCACGGCCGTGCTCGCCACGGACCCGGTGATCATGCTCACGGGCCCCGGCCCGGCCGCGAAGAAGTGCCTGAAGAAAGCCGGGATGACCGCCGCCGACATCGACCTCTGGGAGATCAACGAGGCCTTCGCCTCCGTCGCCCTGCGCTACATGCGCGACCTGGACATCGACCACAGCGTCACCAACGTCAACGGGGGCGCCATCGCCATGGGTCACCCGCTGGGCGCGACCGGCGCCATGCTGGTCAGCACCATGGTCGATGAGCTGGAGCGCCGCGACCTCAAGCGCGCCATGCTGTCCCTCTGCGTGGGCGGCGGCATGGGTATCTCCACCATCATCGAGCGCGTCTGACGCCCCCCAGCCACTCTCAGCCACCAGAGGGAAAAGGATTCCAATCATGAGCGTATTCCACTACGACAGGGACGCCGACGGCATCGTCACCGTCACCGTCCTTCGTCTCCTCCGCCCCCTCCTTGTCCTCAGCCCGATCCTGGCGGAAACCTTGGCTAAGGACGGCTGGTCGAAGGCGGACGTGCGGCAATACCTCTACGATCATTGCCGACTGCCGGCCTGGCACTTCGAACGTTATCTCGGGGAATGGACTGACCATCCGATCAACAATCTGCGGGACGAAGTCGGTCTGCGCCGGGCCCCCGCAGTCTTCGCCGAAAGCGACGACCCGGAACGCATGGTGCCGATCACCTTCGAAGCGGACGACTTCATGGTCGCCGTCAGCGGTGACCCGCTGCGAACCAACGCCATCACCTTCGCTCACAACGGGATTCTGGGCTACACCGTGGCGCGGGAGATCGACCTGCCCGCGGACTGGGAAGCGAAGCTGAAGTCGGCGAGGTAGCAACCGAGAAACGGACGCCGATACGGCCAGAATTCCAGCGGCGCG
>CAJWWA010000316.1 GCA_913048495.1 uncultured Halieaceae bacterium | reverse complement strand
CCCAGCTCTCCGGCGGACGCCACTCCCGGCGCCAGGCCATGAGCGCCTCCGGCGACAGCCCGGGGGCGATGGCGAAGCCCTGCGCGTAGCGGCAGCCCAGGCCCAGCAGCACGTCGCCCTGCGCGGTCGATTCCACGCCCTCGGCGACCAGCTCGCGGCCGAAGGCCCGGGCCATGCCGACGATGGCGCTCAGCATCGCGAAGTCGTTGTCACCCTTGAAGAGGTCGCGGACGAAGCGGCGGTCGATCTTGAGGCGCTGTGCCGGGAGATCCTTCAGGTGCGAGAGGGATGAGTAACCGGTGCCGAAGTCGTCGAGCGCAAAGCGCACACCAAGGGGTGCGCAGGCGGCCATGACTTCCTGCAGCTGTTCGCGCTCGGCCAGGGCCGAGCTTTCGAGGATTTCGAGGGTCAGGGCGCAGGCGCCGTCATCCAGCTCGAGCTCCTGCAGCAGTTCACGGAGGCCGGCGGTGAAGTCCGAGCGGCTGAGCTGGGCGCTGGTCACGTTGACGGCCACGGCGATCGGCTCGCCGGCCGCGCGCCAGCTCGCCGCCTGCGCCACGGCCTGGCGCAGCACCCAGTCGCCCACGCGGCGCGCCAGCGGATGGCCCTGCAGCATCGGCAGGAACTCCTCCGCCCCGAGGAGCCGGTCTTCCCGCTGCCAGCGCAGCAGCGCTTCCACGGCCAGGAGCTGTCCGCTCTGCATGTCCACGATCGGCTGGTAGAACAGCGAGAACTGCCCCTGGTCCAGGGCCCGGCCGATTTCCTCTAGATAGGCGCGCAGGCGCGCATCCTGGTGCCGGTCGTAGAGGCGGTAGCTGTTCCTGCCCGCGTTCTTGGCCTGGTACATGGCCTGGTCCGCCTGCCGCAGCAGCCGCTCGGCATCCGCGGACACGCCACGGGCGAAGAAGCTGAGGCCGGCGCTGGCGGAGAGGGAGACGCGCTGATCACCGATCACCAGGGGCTCGGCGAGCTTGCCGAGCAGCCGCTCCACGAGCAGCAGGCACTCCTTGCGGCTGTTCAGGTCCACCAGCACGATCACGAACTCGTCGCCGCCGACGCGGGCCACCGTATCGCCGCGCCGCACGCTCGCCTGCATGACGTTGCTGACGCTGGCGAGCGCGCGGTCGCCGGCGGCGTGACCCAGCCGATCGTTGACCGCCTTGAAGCCGTCCAGGTCGAGGTAGAGCACCGCCAGTTCCGTATCGCGCCGCTCCGCCGCGGCCATGGCCTGCTCCAGCCGGTCGGCGAGGAGCGCCCGGTTCGGCAACCCGGTCACGCTGTCGAAGTGCGCCGTCCGCTGCAGCTGCTCCCGGCGCCGGTACTCGTCGGTGATATCCCGGGCGATGGCGAAGAGGCCCTCCTTATCACCGCTGCCATCACCGTCATCCTCCCCGGCGATCGGCCAGCGGCTGACGGACATCCAGCCCGGCGTGCCGTCTTCCCGCGTCATGGGCTGAATCTCGTTGAGCAGCGGCTCGCCGGTGCGCAGGATCCGCGCTTCCTGTTCCGCCGTGTGCCGGGCGGTTTCCGCATCGAACAGGTCCGCCTCGGTCATACCGACCAGCGACCGCCAGTCGTCATGGCCGGTGAGCCGGGCGAGGCTCGCACTGCAGAAGACCAGGCGCCCGTCGGCGTCCTTGAACAGGACGAGGTCGCTGGTCTTGTCGAGGAAGATGAGGAAATTCTTGTTCAGCTCGGCCAGGTGCCGCCGCTCGTCGTCGAGTTCCTCGAGCGCGGCCCGCCGCGACCGGTAGGCCGCGCGCACTGCCCGGTTCGCGCGCAGCAGGCCGGCGGCGAGCGCGAGCACGAGCAGGAAGGCCGCGGCCAGCGCGAGCAACTCCCAGCGGTACTGCCGCAGAACGTCATCGAGACGCAGGACCTCCGCCTCCTCGTAGGGCGGCAGGCGCAGCACCCTGGCCGCCGCGTCCACGGTGCCGTAGTCGCCGGGCAGGCCGATGCCGGCCGCGTAGCCCGTGGCCGCCGGCACCGCCAGCGGCTGGGCGCGCAGCAGGGAACCGAAGGCCAGGCGGACGACCGCGGGGTCGACATGGGGCAGCGCCGCGACCGCCCACTGCGGGTAGAGCGGCGTCGAGTTCAGGAAGGGAAAACCGGGCTCATCGCGCTGGCCGAGGACGCGCACGGATGCCGCGTCCAGCAGGCCGCCGGCGCGAAAATACTCGTAGTTGGCGCTGCGCAGGAATGCCGCGTCCACCTCGCCGGCGCGCAGGGCGGCCAGCGCTTCCGGCTGCGTGGCGTAATCCACCATGACCAGCGAGGCGGCCGGTACCCCCGCCTCGGCGAGGGCCGCCAGCGGCGCCAGGTACCCCCCGGTGTCGCTGCTGCCCAGCGTGGCCACGCGTTTGCCGGCGAGGTCCGCGAGCGACCCCAGGTCGTCGCGCGCCCTGTCGACCAGCACGACGCCACCGACCCGGTGCACTTCCGTGCCGTCGGCGCGGCGCACGTAGACCGAGGCAAAGGCCGGCGGCAGGTCGGTGCGCGCGCGCAGCAGCAGGTAGTGGTAGGGGTTGGTGACCACGAGGTCGATTTCCCCCGCGGCCACGGCCGCCTCGAGGGCCGGGCCCCGGAGGAACAGGAAGCGGAGGGAGAACGGCGCGCCGGTGTTCTCGAGGGCGCTCATGAGCGGCGCCATGGCAAGGCGCGCGGAGCGGGCCGGGCCCAGCTCGTAGATGCCGACCGTCAGGGGCATGGGCTCGGCGAGCGCCGGCCGCGGCACAGCGGCGGCAGCGCACAGCAGGAGCGCGGCACCGACGAGCCACGCCCGCGCAAGACCGCCGTTACACCTGCCGGCTTCGTTACCTCCTGGCACCTGGCTCCGCCCCCGATCGAATCGCCCGATTGTGGGCAAAAGTCGCGAAGGCGGCAACCGCCGGAATCAGCCGCCGAGGAGCGTCACCAGCTGGTACACGCCCAGGGCGCCGAGGTAACCGGCGATACCGTAGGCTGCGAACATCTGCAGGGGCAGGCGCCAGGACCCGGCCTCGCGGCTCAGGATGGCCATGGTGGAAACGCACATCAGCGCGATGGCGAAGAACACCAGGAGGGCGAGACCCGAGGCGAGGCCGAGGTCGCTCGCCTGGATGGTGTTCACCAGCGGCACCATGTTTTCCTCGGCGGACTCGATACCGAACATCGCGCCGAGGGTGCCGACGAAGACCTCCCGCGCGAGGAAGGAGGTCATGATGGCGACGCCGTAGCGCCAGTCCAGCCCGAGGGGCTCGAACAGCGGACCCACGAAATGGCCGAGCTGGCCGAGCCAGGAGCTGCCAAGATCCGCACCGACGTTGGGGAAGTAGCCTAGGAACCAGACCACCACCGTCACCGTGAGGATGATGCCGCCGGCCTTGGTGATGAAGTGCTTGCAGCGCTGCCAGGCCTTGCGCAGCAGCGGCACCCAGGCCGGCACGCGGTAGGGCGGCATCTCGAGCACGAAGGGCAGGTCCGTGAAGTGATCTGCCCGGCTGCGCGAGACGAGCCCCGTGACCAGGAGACCGCAGAACATGCCGAAGAAGTAGACCCCGAACATCGCCAGGCCCTGCAGGCCGACCAACCCCCCGAGGGCCGTGGTATTGGGGATGAAGGCGGCGATCAGCAGCGTGTAGACCGGCAGCCGCGCCGAGCACGGCATCAGCGGGATCGCCAGGTAGGTCAACAGGCGCTTGCGCGGCGGCACGCCCGATGTGACCAGCGCCATGCAGCGGTGCTCGTCGCTCGTGAACCGTGGGGGGCGGAGCAAAATTCCGC